>JADFVK010000069.1 GCA_015222495.1 Pseudomonadota bacterium | reverse complement strand
TATCTCCATGGGGTACTCCTACTAAGGGTTATAAGACACGTAGTAATAAACGTACTGATAAGTTTATTGTACGTCGTCGTAACCACAAATAACTATTATTAAGGAGTATTAATAGTGCCACGTTCAATTAAAAAAGGGCCATTTATTGATGGTCACTTAATGAAAAAGGTGCTGAAAGCCGTTGAAACTAATGATCGTAAGCCAGTTAAAACCTGGTCACGTCGTTCAATGGTTATGCCGCAGATGGTTGGTTTAACTATCGCTGTGCATAATGGCCGTCAGCATGTTCCTGTATTAATTAATGAAAATATGGTTGGTCACAAGCTAGGTGAAATGGTTCCTACCAGAACCTATCGCGGCCATGTTGCAGATAAGAAGGTAAGGTAAGCATATGGAAGTTTCAGCAAAGTTAAGAAATGCTATGATTTCTGCTCAAAAAATGCGCCTGGTAGCCGATCAAATTCGCAATAAACCAGTCGAGGTAGCACTTGAACTATTAACATATAGTCCCAAGAAAGCTGCAGTTATTATCAAAAAGGTGCTTGAATCAGCTATTGCAAATGCTGAGCACAATGAAGGTGCAGATATTGATGAACTAAAAGTTTCAACAATATATGTAGATGCGGGGGCAACACACAAACGTATGCAACCTCGTGCAAAAGGCCGTGGTAATAGAATTTTAAAACGCACCAGTCACGTTGTCGTGAAAGTTAGCGATAGATAATAGCGGAGCAGCATAATGGGACAAAAAGTACACCCAATTGGAATTCGTCTGGGAATTGTGAAGGATTGGAACTCTAAGTGGTATGCCAATTCACGTGATTACGCAGATTTTTTGAATAAAGATATTGAAGTAAGAGCTTATCTTCAAAAAAAGCTAGCTCATGCTTCTGTAAGTCGTATTCAGATAGATCGCCCAGCGCATAATGCGAGAATTACAATTCACACTGCCCGTCCAGGTATTGTGATTGGTAAGAAAGGTGAAGATATTGAAAAGCTAAAAACTGAAATTTCTGCAATGATGGGAATTCCAGTGCATATCAATATTGAAGAAATTCGTAAGCCGGAACTTGATGCTACTTTAGTTGCACAGGGCGTAGCCCAGCAGTTAGAGCGTCGTATTATGTTTCGTCGTGCAATGAAACGTTCAGTAACCAACGCTATGCGTTTAGGTGCTGAAGGGATCAAAATTAATGTTTCAGGTCGTTTAAACGGTGCTGAAATTGCGCGAGCTGAATGGTATAGAGAAGGTCGTGTACCTCTACATACATTACGTGCTGATGTTGATTATGGTACTGCTGAGGCGAATACTACTTATGGTATTATTGGCGTCAAAGTATGGCTCTTCAAAGGCGAGATTTTAGATACTGAAGCACTTATGAAAGAAAAAATGCTTTCTCATAAGTCACCAGATTCTAAATAGTAACCGATAGGAACAGACAATGCTTCAACCAAAAAGAACCAAGTTTCGTAAGCAGATGAAGGGCCGTAACCGCGGTCTGGCTGCTAAGGGAAATAAAGTGAGTTTTGGCGAATACGGTCTAAAATCTATGGCTCGCGGTCGTTTGACTGCACGCCAGATTGAAGCCGCACGTCGTGCCATGACTCGTCATATTAAACGTGGTGGTAAGATTTGGATTCGGGTTTTCCCAGATAAGCCAATTTCTAAAAAGCCACTAGAAGTAAGACAGGGTAAAGGTAAAGGTAGTGTGGAATATTGGGTCGCACAGATCCAACCAGGCACTATG
Organism: Pseudomonadota bacterium; assembly: GCA_015222495.1. Classification (GTDB taxonomy): domain Bacteria; phylum Pseudomonadota; class Gammaproteobacteria; order GRL18; family GRL18; genus GRL18. The sequence goes on along the minus strand of JADFVK010000069.1, from coordinate 10,405 downwards.
CTTTATGAAATGGAAGGTGTAACTGAAGAGCTGGCGCGTGAAGCGTTTGCACTAGCTGCAGCTAAATTACCTTGTGCCACTTCTTTTGTTAAGCGAACGGTGATGTAAATGAGTAACAAGAATAGAGCAAGTGACTTGCAAGAGAAGTCCGTTGAAGAGCTGACAGGTACTCTGCTTGAATTACGCAAAGAACAGTTCAATTTGAGAATGAGTCAGGGTAGTGGTCAGGAAGTTAAGCCCCATCTTTTTAAATTGGTTAGACGCAATATATCACGCGTTAAAACCGTTCTAAGTGCAAAGTAACAGATTATAGTGAGCGATGAGATGAGTGAAGAAAATAAAAGTAAAACAGTACAAGGTGTTGTTCTGAGTGACAAGATGAACAAAACTGCAACTGTTATGATTGAACGTAAGGTTAAGCATCCGCTTTATGGTAAATACATAAAGCGTTCAACTAAATTGCATGTACATGATGAAAAAAATGAATGTGCAATTGGTGATACTGTAAACATTACTGAATGTCGCCCCATGTCCAAGACTAAGTCATGGGCACTAGTTGAAGTGGTCAATAAAGCCAATCAAATTTAATTTTATTCTCGGCTCATGAGCTGAGGATGGAATGATTCTGGCAGACCATTCAAAGAAGCACTATACAAGAAATAAAAAGTCATGCTATAATGTATGGCTTTCTTGCTTATGCTTGAAAGTGATTTTACCATAATGTCCTAAGATAATTGATCTAATGGTAATTATGATAGGCATTGTTTGGAGATTAATAATGATACAGATGCAAAGTCAACTTGATGTTGCAGATAATAGTGGCGCACGTAGAATCCAGTGTATTAAGGTTCTGGGTGGTTCACATAGAAGATACGCCCGTGTGGGTGATGTCATCAAATGCAGTATCAAAGAAGCCATACCTCGCGGTAAGGTTAAGAAAGGTGATGTGTATAACGCAGTTGTTGTACGTACTAAGAAAGGTGTTCGTCGTCCGGATGGTTCTTTGATCCGTTTTGATGGTAATGCTGCCGTACTGTTGAATGCTGCACATCAACCCATTGGAACACGTATTTTTGGCCCGGTGACACGTGAACTTCGTAATGAAAAATTTATGAAGATCATTTCATTAGCACCAGAAGTACTATAAGTCTAATAGGTTTTTAAATCCGGGGTCGGAGTTAAAACTGTTTGTTTATACAGTTTTACTCCGACCCCTTAGGCTGTAAAGCTAAAACTTTAGTTTTGATATCACCTGATCACCATCCATCGTATAAATATGATGGAATGATTTTGGAATGATCAAGCTAAAAAGACGTAAGAGAGAAAGTAATGCGTAAGTTAAGAACAGGGGATGAGGTTATAGTCATCGCCGGAAAAGATAAGGGTAAACGAGGTCAAATTGACGCGTTTGTTGGCACTAAGAAAGTGGTTATACCAAATATTAATGTTGCCAAAAAACATGTTAAAGCGAATCCAAATGCAGGCGAAACAGGTGGGATTATCGATAAGGCAATGCCTTTAGATATTTCAAATATCGCAATTTTCAATGCTGCATCAGATAAAGCGGACCGAGTTGGCTTTAAGTTTCTGGAAGACGGAAAGAAAGTCCGTTTTTATAAGTCTAATAATGAAGTAATTGCATAATCGCCAATAGCGATAGTAATTATTAATTAGCAGATTAGAACAGAAAATTAGAAATAGGAAAAAGTTCAAAATGGCAACTTTACAAACGTTTTATAAAGACACTGTTGTAGCTCAGCTGCAGAAGGAATTCAATTACAAAAGTGTAATGGAAGTTCCTAAAATCACTAAGATTACCCTGAATATGGGTCTTGGTGAAGCTATAGGTGATAAGAAAATTATTCAACATGCAGTGGGAGATATGACTAAAATAGCTGGTCAGAAACCTGTTGTTACTAAGGCTAGAAAATCGATTGCGGCATTCAAAATTCGTGATGATTATCCAATTGGCTGTAAAGTAACACTGCGTAGAGAAAAAATGTATGAGTTTTTTGATCGTCTGATCTCAATCTCAATTCCTCGTATCCGTGATTTTCGTGGTTTAAACCCAAAATCATTTGATGGTCGTGGCAATTTCAGTATGGGTGTAAAAGAACAAATTATATTCCCTGAAATTGACTATGATAAAATTGATAAGTTACGTGGAATGGATATCACCATTACTACTACTGCAAAAACTAATGACGAAGCAAGAGCTTTATTAAAAGCCTTTAACTTCCCATTAAAATCTGAAGCAAAAGGATAGTCTCATGGCAAAACAATCAATGATTCAACGCGAATTAAAACGCGAAAAGATGGTTGCAAAATATGCGGATAAACGTGCCGCATTGAAAGCTGCTATGACAGATCCTAATGCTTCTTATGAAGAACAGATGGAAGCTCGTGAAAAATTTAATTCACTACCAAGAAACTCTTCTCCAGTGCGTTTGCGTAATCGTTGTCGCATAACTGGACGTCCTCATGGTTTCTTCCGTAAGTTTGGTATGTCTAGAAACAAACTACGTGAGCATACTATGGCAGGTGATGTTCCTGGCCTACGTAAAGCTAGTTGGTAATAGTTTACATTTGATAAGAGTGAGTGGAGAAAAATTATGAGTATGAGTGATCCAATTGCAGATATGCTGACACGTGTTAGAAATGCACTAGCAGTAAATAAAGTATCTGTATCAATGCCATCTTCAAAAGTGAAGATAGCTATTGCCAAAGTATTAGAAGATGAAGGCTATGTGCTTTCTTCTAAAGTGACTTCAGATGCAAAGCCGGTTCTTACTATTGACCTGAAATATTTCCAGGGCAAACCAGTAATTGAACTACTAAAAAGAGCAAGCAGACCAGGTTTGAGACAATATACGGGTACTAAGACAATTCCAACTGTTTGGGATGGTCTTGGTGTTTCAATTGTTTCAACTTCTAAAGGTATTATGAGTGATAATGCGGCTAGAAAATTAGGTCAGGGTGGCGAAGTATTGTGTTACGTAGCGTAATTTAGTTGTTGTTCGATCTGCAATTATATGAGCGTTTGAAGAAACTGAAATTTGTTTGTTGCATCCTGTAATGAGCATAAAATTTTAAGTCTTCTTAATATTGAACCAAGAATTATGACACTAAATAAGGTGAAATTATGTCTAAAGTATCAAACCCGGTAGTAATACCTTCCGGTGTTGAAGTTTCCAGAAATGGTCAGGAAATTTCAGTAAAAGGTAGTAAAGGTCAATTAACAATTAGTATGCATTCATTAGTTGATATGCAGCAGGAAGATGGCAAGGTTAGTTTTGTGCCACTTAAAGCAAATGATAAGTCTGCTACCGCGTTGACGGGTACTTTCAAATCTCTTGTCACAAATATGATGACAGGTGTCACAGTAGGTTTTGAAAAGAAACTAACTCTAATCGGTGTTGGTTACAGAGCAAAAGCTCAGGGTAACAAAGTAGGTTTGAGTCTGGGCTTTTCACATCCTGTAGATCATCAGTTACCTGAAGGTATTACTGCTGAAACTCCAAGTCAGACAGAAATTATTGTGAAAGGTATTGATAAACAGCTAGTGGGACAAGTTGCTGCTGATATTCGTGCCTATCGTCCGCCAGAGCCTTATAAAGGTAAGGGTGTTCGTTATGCTGATGAGTATGTTGCTCGTAAAGAAGCTAAGAAGAAATAAGAGGCCGATATAATGAATAAGAAAGATAGTCGTATACGTCGCTCTCGCAGAGCACGTGCAAAAATTAGAGAGTTAGCGGTAAATCGTCTAACTATACATAAGACACCTAAACATATTTACGCTCAAGTTATTGCTGCCAATGGTTCTGAAGTAATAGCCGCGGTAAGCACTGTACAAAATGATATTAAATCAGCTGTAAAGTACACTGGAAACTGTGATGCAGCAGTTGCTGTAGGTAAAGCAATCGCAGAAAAAGCAAAACAAGCAGGTGTAACTAAAGTAGCGTTTGATCGTAGTGGTTTCAAATATCACGGTCGCGTTAAGTCATTAGCTGATTCAGCTCGTGAAAATGGTCTGGACTTTTAAGGGATAATATCATGGCTGGAAGAAATCAAGCAAAAGAAAAACAATCTGATGACTTAATTGAAAAATTAATTAATGTTAATCGTGTTGCTAAAGTTGTAAAAGGTGGTCGAGTTTTTGGCTTTGCTGCACTAACTGTTGTTGGTGATGGTAAGGGGCGTGTTGGTTTTGGACGCGGAAAAGCAAAAGAAGTACCTGCTGCAATTCAAAAAGCAATGGACAATGCACGCCGCAATATCGTTAAGGTTCCTTTGAAAGATGGAACTCTTCAGTACGGTTTATATGGTGTGGAAGGTGCGGCTCGAGTTTATATGAAGCCTGCCTCAGAAGGTACAGGAATTATTGCCGGTGGTGCAATGCGTGCCGTTTTCGAAGCAGTTGGTATTCGTAATGTGTTAGCTAAATGTATTGGTACACAGAATCCAATTAATGTTGTTCGTGCCACAATTAAAGGTTTGTCAGAAATGCGTTCACCAGAACATATTGCTGCTAAACGTGGTAAGAACGTTGAAGAAATTATTGGCGAATAGGCAGGTATCATCACATGGCAAATACTATCAAAATTACTCAAGTTAAGAGTACTAGTGGACGTTTGAAAGCACATAAAGCATGTGTTTCCGGACTAGGTCTTAGAAGAATAAACCACACAGTTGAAGTTATCGATACTCCGGAAAACCGCGGTATGCTCAACAAGGTTTCTTACTTATTAAAAGTTGAAGATTAATTTTTTCACAAAATATAAGTCGCTAATCAATATAAAGGGATAAGATAATGTATCTTAATTCAATCAAACCTGCTGAAGGTTCAAAGAAAAACGCTAAGCGCGTTGGACGTGGAATCGGTTCAGGAACAGGAAAAACTTGTGGCCGTGGTCATAAGGGACAAAAATCTCGTACTGGCGGATCTATCATGGTTGGTTTTGAAGGTGGTCAGATGCCACTACAAAAGCGTTTACCAAAGACCGGATTCTCTTCTAGAATTGGCATCGTAACTGATCAAGTTCGTTTGCACGAATTAAATCGTTTTGATGATGTTGTTGATCTGGATGCACTTAAGAAAGCAAACTTAGTTACTAAAAATATTAAGCGCGTTAAAGTATTTGCATCAGGTGAATTAACAAAAGCTGTTACCTTAAAAGGTATTACAGTAACTAAAGGTGCTAGAGCAGCTATTGAAGCGGCCGGCGGTAAAATAGAAGAATAAGGATTTTTTTGTGGCAGCATCAGCAGCGCAATTGGCCAGTTCATTAGGAGGCGGAAAACTCACTGAGTTAAAAAACCGCCTCCTTTTTGTTCTTGGTGCATTATTAGTTTTCCGTATAGGAACTTATATTCCTGTTCCAGGTATTAATCCAGAAGCTCTGGCTACTCTTTTTGATCAGCAGCGAGATTCTATTCTGGGCATGTTTAATATGTTTTCTGGTGGTGCATTGGAAAGACTTTCCGTGTTCGCACTGGGAATTATGCCATATATTTCTGCATCTATTATTATTCAGTTAATGACCAAGGTTATTCCAACCTTAGAGCAATTGAGTAAGGAAGGGCAGTCAGGAAAAAGAAAAATAACACAGTATACCCGAATTGGAACGGTGCTATTGGCCACCTTCCAGGCTCTGGGTGTAGCAATTACTCTTGAAAGTCAAACTGCTGGTGCAACTAATGTAGTTGTAGATCCCGGTATGATATTCAGGCTTTCAACAGTTGCAACATTAGTAACCGGTACCATGTTTTTAATGTGGTTAGGTGAACAAATTACTGAACGCGGTATTGGCAATGGAATCTCTTTGATTATTTTTGCTGGTATTGTTGCAGGTTTACCAAGTGCTTTAGGTGGAACGTTCTCCTTACAGGATGAAGGTACAATTTCATCTGGTGTTTTACTATTATTAATTATGATTATTATTGCGGTAACAGCCTTTGTTGTTTTCGTGGAGCGAGCCCAAAGACGTATTACAGTTAATTATGCAAAACGTCAGCAGGGTAAAAAAATGTATGCGGCACAGTCATCTCATTTACCTTTAAAAGTAAATATGGCTGGTGTAATTCCTCCTATTTTCGCATCTAGTATTATTTTGTTCCCGGCTACTTTGGGTAAACTTTTTTCTAATAGTGAAGGTATGGGGTGGATGCAGACAATGGCAGATGCCATTTCTCCTGGACAGCCACTGTATGTTTTATTTTATGCTTTGGGGATTTTCTTCTTCTGTTTTTTCTATACTGCGATTATGTTTAATCCCAGAGAGACTGCAGATAACCTTAAAAAGTCAGGTGCCTTTATTCCGGGTATTAGACCAGGTGAGAATACATCACGTTTTATAGATGCCATTATGAGTCGTTTAACTCTAATTGGTGCAGTCTATATTACTGGAGTATGTTTGTTACCTGAATTTTTAATTTTAAATTGGAACGTACCATTCTACTTTGGTGGAACGTCACTATTAATTATTGTTGTGGTTACCATGGATTTCATGGCACAGGTTCAGACCTATATTATGTCACATCAATATGAAGGTTTGATGAAAAAAGCAAACTTAAAAGGTTCAAAAAAGTAATTTTATAATTCTTCTTAATATTTATTTTTAGTAGAGTGTTGAGAAGGTTTGTGTTTAATTTAGAGGTGTAAAATGAAAGTTCGAGCTTCAGTAAAAAAGATTTGCAGAAATTGCAAAATTATTAAGCGTAAAGGTGTCGTACGTGTTATCTGCAAAGATGGCCGTCATAAGCAACGTCAGGGTTAAAATCTTTAATCCAGAGTTCAGATTTCTTTATTCTTATCTTTGAGAATTGTCATCCGACTATTCTCATTTCATATTTGATTTTCCTATTTTTTAGTTAGTTTAGGTTAATGACTCTTAAGTAGAATCAAAATTTGTATTGACTATAATACAAATAGTGCGTATAATTTTGCGCTCTTTGTATTACTAATAAATTGATGGGAGCGCCTTTATGGCTCGTATTGCTGGTGTAAATGTTCCAGATAGAAAACACGCAATTATTGCATTAACATCGATTTATGGAATTGGAAGAACCCGTTCTGCAGATATTTTAGCTAAAGCTGGCGTTGTAGGCTCTACTAAAATTGAAGCATTATCAGAGGCTCAATTAGATACCATTCGTAGTTTAATCGGCGAATTCACTGTAGAAGGTGATTTAAGACGTGAAACTTCAATGAATATCAAGCGTTTGATGGATATGGGTAGTTATCGTGGTGGTAGACATCGTAGAAGTCTGCCTTTACGTGGTCAAAGAACAAAAACCAATGCGAGAACTCGCAAAGGTCCACGTAAGCCAATCCGTAAGTAACCTTTTATTGGTTGTAACACATACTTATAGATTAAACGATATAACTGATTCATAAATCACTTAATTCGATTTTGCAACAATAAAACAATTTGTTTTTTATTAAAGCTGCCTTATAGCTAATATTCATAAATTTATTTATATGTGAATATTTCTATAACTAAAAGCTTTTATAAGATGCATTTTAAAAAAACAGGTAAAACTAATGGCTAAACCAAGTCGTTCACGAAAAAAAGTAAAACGTACGGTTGTTGATGGCATAGCACATATACATGCTTCCTTTAACAACACAATTATCACTATTACAGATCGTCAGGGAAATGCGCTTGCATGGGCAACTTCTGGTGGTTCAGGTTTCCGCGGTTCAAGAAAAAGTACTCCATTTGCAGCCCAGGTTGCAGCAGAAGTTGCTGGTAAAGTTACTCTTGAAATGGGTATGAAAAACCTTGACGTAAATGTTAAGGGTCCGGGTCCTGGTCGTGAATCGGCAGTTCGTGCATTTAATGCATTAGGATATAAGATTAACAGTATTACAGATGTGACACCTATACCACATAATGGTTGTCGTCCATCTAAGAAGCGTCGTGTATAGACACTTTATTACAGGAAAGGAAATAGATAATGGCTAGATATATCGGACCAACTTGTAAATTAGCACGTCGTGAAAAGACTGACTTAGGTCTTAAAAGCGGTTTACGCTCATTAGATAGTAAATGTAACATGGAACAGCCTCCTGGCGTTCATGGTGCAGGTCGTGCTCGTTTAAGTGACTTTGGTTTACAGTTACGTGAAAAACAAAAAGTTAGAAGAATGTATGGTGTTCTTGAAAAACAATTCAGAAACTATTACAAAAAAGCATCAGGTCAAAAAGGTGCTACCGGTGAAAACCTTCTAAAATTACTTGAGCAACGTTTAGATAATGTTGTTTATCGTATGGGATTTGGTTGTACCCGTGCCGAAGCAAGACAATTAGTTGGTCATAAGGCCATTCAGGTTAATGGTCAGACAGTAAATATAGCTTCTTTTACTTGTGCACCAGGTGATGTTATTTCATTACGTGAAAAAGCAAAAAAACAACAACGTATCAAAGATGCTCTGGAATTATGCAAGCAGCGTGAAGCACAAGAGTGGATATCTGTTGATGAGAAAACTATGGAAGGTACTTTTAAATCCGTACCTGAGCGTAGTGATTTACCAGCCGAAATCCAAGAAAATTTAATTGTGGAATTATATTCTAAATAATTCTATTTAAAGGCTTGGTATATAGTAATATACCGAGCCTTTTATTATGCTGTGAGGACACTTCATGCAAGACTCTGTATCTCAGTTCCTACAACCAAAATTGGTTGATGTTCAACAATATTCTGAAAATCACGCTAAAGTCGTTTTAGAACCACTTGAAAGAGGTTTCGGACATACTCTTGGTAACTCTTTACGTAGAATTTTATTGTCTTCTATGACAGGTGCTTGTATTTATGAAGCAGAAATCGATGGCGTATTGCATGAGTATTCAAGTATTGATGGTGTTCAAGAAGATGTGATTGAGATCCTTCTTAATTTGAAAGGGGTTTCTATTATATTAAATGGTCGTGATGAAGTTGAACTTTCATTAACCAAAAAAGGTCCTGGAATTGTCACTGCAGGTGATATTGCTCTGGATCATGATGTTGAAATTACAAATCCTGATCAACTGATTTGTACTTTGTCAGATGATGCTGAAGTTTCTATGAAACTTAGAATAAACAAGGGTATTGGTTATCAACCATCAAACACTCGTGTACGTGCAGAAGATTCTGAAAATGTCATTGGGCGTTTACAACTAGATGCAAGTTATAGTCCTGTGTTAAAAGTTTCATATTCAGTTGAAAATGCACGCTTAGAACAACGCACTAATCTAGATAGATTAATTATTGATCTTGAAACGAATGGTACTGTGGATGCAGAAGCAGCCATAAAACACGCAGCAACAATTTTAACAGATCAACTATCATCTTTTGTTAATCTGAATGTTCGTGAAGCAGAAGAGCCCGAAGAGAAAGAGCCTGAAATTGATCCAATTTTATTGCGTCCAATTGATGATCTTGAACTTACAGTTCGCTCTGCAAACTGTCTAAAAGCAGAACAAATTTATTTCATCGGTGATCTGATTCAGAGAACTGAAGTTGAATTATTAAAAACTCCAAACTTGGGTAAAAAGTCTTTAACTGAAATTAAAGATGTACTAGCTTCTAAAGGTTTGAGTCTAGGTATTAAATTAGAAAACTGGCCACCAACTATTTTAAAAGATAGTACAAAGGCATAATAATTAGTACAAGTTAAAAAAATCTACCTAGGTAGTATTTGTAGTTACTTCTATTCAATGTTCATTTTGTGCATTGGGTGCTGCAGATTAGAAATAGGAAATTACAATGCGTCATCGTCAAAGTGGACGTCAGCTTGGTCGTAATAGTTCTCATCGTCAAGCGATGTTTAAAAACATGGCAGTATCGTTACTGCGTCATGAAATTATTAAAACAACTTTACCAAAGGCAAAAGAACTACGTCGTGTAGTTGAGCCATTGATTACACGTGGTAAAGAAGATACAGTTGCTAACCGTCGTATCATTTTTGCCCGTACTCGTGATAACGAAGTAACAGCAAAATTATTTACTGAAATTGGTCCAAGATACCAGGATCGTCCAGGAGGATATGTACGTATCCTTAAGTGCGGATTCCGTACCGGTGACAAAGCTCCTATGGCTTATGTTGAACTAATCGATCGTCCTATCATCGAAGAAGATGATGAAGATGAAGAAATAGAAGAATAAGTTTCACTGACTTTATTCTCTTTCTCTAGAATTTTAGAGATTCAAAGCCGGGCTTGCCCGGTTTTTTTTGCATTCAATTTATCTTTTTAGGATTTTAAATAAGCTCTTAAATATTGACCAGTATATGATTGCTTGTTATTTACTAACTCTTCAGGGCTGTTAGAGTCAATTATTGTACCACCCTTATGGCCACCTTCAGGGCCTATATCTATAATCCAGTCAGCAGTTTTTATCACATCTAAATTATGCTCAATAATTAC
>JADFVK010000068.1 GCA_015222495.1 Pseudomonadota bacterium | reverse complement strand
GCTATGCGTAAATTTCCTTCCAGTTATCGTCAATACCGTATATTCAAGAGTCATACAAATAATTTTAAACATATAGATACTACTCTCTGGCTTTATCAAATTACCACCGGCTTTATTATGTTCTTTTTTGGTTCAATTCATCTATCTCTGATGATGACACAGCCTGATCAGATTGGTCCCTATGCTTCAGCCGATCGGATAGTCAGTGAATGGATGTGGCCGTTTTATTTAATTCTGTTAATCTCAGTAATTCTGCATGCTTTTATCGGTTTATACCGTCTGATTTTAAAATGGGGTATTTTTGTTCATACTAAAAAAGCCCGTACCAATCTTAGAAAAGGATTGATTGCAATTATTATTATTTATACGCTTATTGGTTTGATGTCTCTGGGACAATATATGATTATTGGCTATCAGCATATGGATAAAGTGGGGGAGAGATATCAACCATGAAAATTATCTATACTGATGTGTTAATTGTGGGTGGTGGTCTGGCAGGTTTACGTACTGCAACAGGTGTTAAAGCTCGTGGTCATGATGCTATTGTTCTAAGTCTGGTGCCTCCAAAACGCTCTCATTCTGCTGCGGCACAGGGTGGTATGCAGGCCAGTCTGGCTAATTCTATTATGGGTGAAGGGGATAATGAAGACATTCACTTTGAAGATACTATTAAAGGCAGTGATTGGGGAGCAGATCAAAAAGTAGTACGAATGTTTGTATATACAGCCCCCAAAGCAATTCGTGAATTGGCTAATATGGGTGTGCCCTGGAGTCGTGTAAAACGAGGTGATCGGCAGGCTATTATGAATGCCAAAAAAGTCACCATTACAGAGTCTGATGAAGCACATGGTTTAATTACAGCACGTGATTTTGGAGGTACTAAGAAATGGCGTACCTGTTATACCTCTGATGGTACTGGTCATAGTATGCTATATGCAATGGATGATGAAGCACAAAAGCAGAAAATTGAAGTGCATGAGCGTATGGAGGCTATTGCATTAATTCATGAGATGGATGCCAATCAACAGCAACGTTGTTATGGGGCAGTGGTTAGGAATCTTATTACAGGTGAATTAGTTGCCTATATTGCTAAGGCTACGACTATAGCCAGCGGAGGTTATGGCAGAATTTATAGCGTTTCAACTAATGCGGTGATTTGTCAGGGCATGGGGCAGGCGATTGCTCTGGAATCAGGTATTGCAAGCTTAGGTAATATGGAGGCTATACAATTTCATCCTACTGCTATTGTACCCGTGGGTATTCTGACTACTGAAGGCTGTCGTGGTGATGGTGGTGTGTTGAGGGATGTGGATGGTTATCGCTTTATGCCGGATTATGAGCCGGAGAAAAAAGAACTGGCTTCAAGGGATGTGGTTTCCAGACGCATGATTGAACATATGCGTAAAGGCAAGGGAGTCCCTTCCCGATACGGAGATCACCTCTGGCTGGATATTACTCTATTGGGGCGTGAACATATTGAAAAAAATCTGCGTGAAGTAAAGGATATTTGTGAGAACTTTCTTGGTATTGATCCGGCAGAAGAGTGGATACCGGTAAGGCCGACCCAGCATTATTCTATGGGAGGTATACGCACCAAATATACTGGTGAGTCACAAACATTAACAGGATTGTATTCCTGTGGAGAAGCAGCTTGCTGGGATATCCATGGTTTTAATCGCCTGGGGGGAAATTCTGTCAGTGAAACTGTCGTTGCAGGCATGTTAGTGGCGGAATATATTGCTGATTATTGTGATGATGAAGTCAGTAAGGTTGATATTAATAGTGATGTGATAGAAGGTTTTATAGCCCGGGAAAGGGAGAAACTTGAACAGCTTTTAATTCAGGAAAATGGTGAAGATGCCTATGATTTGCGAGAGTCCATGGAAAAGATTCTTATGGATAAAGTAGGGATTTTTCGTAATGAAAGTGATCTGCAATCAGCAGTAGATGAGTTAGAACAATTATTAATACGTAGTAATAATATTGAAGTGAAAGGTTCAAAATCACGAGCCTCTAACCCTGCATTGGTCAATGCTTATCGAGTTCAACGTATGCTTAAAATAGCTATAACAGTGGCCTATGGTGCATTATTACGGAAAGAAAGTCGTGGTGCGCATTCCCGCGAGGATTATCCGGAACGTAATGATAAAGACTGGTTAAAACGTACGCTTATGCAGTGGCCGGATAGTGAAAAAACAATGCCTGAAGTCAGCTATGAAGAACTGGATATAAATGAAATGGAAATGCCCCCGGGATTTAGAGGCTATGGTAAAGATATGACGATACATCATCCACAAACACCTTTAAAACAACAGACTATTGATAGCATTCGTGAACAATCTGAACAGAAAGACCGTTTTGAAATACAAGAGCAAATAATGTCATATAAAGAACTGCTTCCGCAGAAATACCGCTCTAAAAATGAACGATTGAGTGAACGTTTTGATACTTCAAATGGAGAATCAAAAATATGAGTATTGAAAAAGGACGTTTATTAAAGATCAGTATTCTACGCTATGACCCCCAGCTTGAAGGGGACAAGCCACGTATTGAAGTCTTTGAAATTGAAGAAGCCCCGGGAATGACCTTGTTTATTGCTTTGAATGATATCCGTCAATATCATGATGCTTCCTTAAAATTTGATTTTGTTTGCCGTGCAGGAATCTGTGGTAGCTGTGCGATGATTATTAATGGCAAACCCGGTTTGGCCTGTAGTACTTTGACAGCAAAACTAGATGTTGAAATTTCTCTTGCTCCACTACCTGTTTTTGAGTTAATTGGTGATTTATCTGTTTTCACAGGTAACTGGATGCGCAACATGAATGAGCGTCTTGAGGCATGGATTCATCAAACTGAAGCAGCAGATTTCAATCAGCTTGAACAGCGTATGGAACCGGAACTGGCAGAAGAAATTTATGAATTAGATCGCTGTATTGAATGTGGCTGTTGTGTGGCTGGTTGCGGTACTATTCAAATGCGTGAAGAATTCGTTGGAGCGGTAGGTTTAAATAAAATAGCCCGTTATCAATTAGATCCAAGAGATAAGCGTAGTGATAGTGATTATTATGAATTGGTAGGTGATGAAGATGGGGTGTTTGGTTGTATGACACTATTGGGCTGTGAAGATGTTTGTCCAAAGAAACTTCCTCTACAGTCAAAGATTGCTTATTTGCGACGTAAAATGTTACAGATTGGACTGAAAAAGCCGTGTTCTTGTCAGTAAGGTTGGGCAATCAGGAATATCGAATATAAAACTGTAACTATTCATATTGACTTACAAATAACCGTTAGGCCCTATGCTCACTTATTTTTAGAACTTAGAAAACTCGCTACGCTCAGACAGTTCTAAGTACTAAAAACAAGCAACCATAAGACTT
>JADFVK010000067.1 GCA_015222495.1 Pseudomonadota bacterium | reverse complement strand
TTAATTCTTTCCGCATGCGGAGGAGGAGTTGAGACAAATTCTAAGTTTAAAACTGGAATTTTAATGGATAGCGCGGTTGATGGGTTGCACTATAAGACAGCCACTCAGTCTGGTGTGACGAGTAATAGTGGAGAATTTAGCTTTCAAGATGGAGAAAAAATTGAGTTCTATTTAGGTGAAAACCTATTAGGTGAATCTACCGCATCAAGCGTTTTGACTCCAATTGATTTTATTACTGCGGAGAAGCATCCTGATACATTAATAAATATCTTGCGATTATTACAAAGTCTGGATGACGATAATAACCCAGAAAACGGAATATATATATCCCCTGAAGTTCAGGGATTTGCGAATGAAACAGATATCGATTTTTCCGTGTCTCAAAACGTATTCTCTAACAATCAAAATGTATTAGAACTATTAGCCAAAAGTGGCAAATCTACGGGCTTAATTGAGCCGGGTCGTGCGGCTCTACATTTTCAGATCACCTTAGCTCAGGAAAATATTCAGACACAGGTTGTCTCGGAAATTTATCGTGTTGGTGGTCTGATTAGCGGGTTGAATGGACAATTAAAGCTTACAAATTATGGTTTAGATGAAATAGTTGTTTTAAATACAGATGTTTTTGAGCTTAACACTCAGCTTCCAGATAACGCATTTTACAATATTGAAATATCTCAGCAGCCAATAGACCAAACTTGCCATCTCATTAATAATAAAGGTCAGATAAAATCCACTGATGTCAGCTCTATTAGTGTTATTTGCCAATCAGTTCAACAGAATATGAGTGGTTCAGTTTCAGGTCTTAATGGGTCGCTGATTCTGGCTTCGGATTCCAACCGATATTTTATCTCAAACAATGGACGTTTTGCTGTTGCCACTGATGAGTTAAATCAAGGTGTCAGTATTGAGCGTCAACCTGAAAATCAGCAATGCAGTATTGAATATAAAATGGTTCAGGAAAATGTTCAATATAATATAGTTTGCATTAATGAATCTGTTCAATTGGGTGGATCTATTACGAATTTATTTAGTGATATAACATTGAAAAATAGTGATGGTACTTTATTATATATTTCTAATAATGGAAGTTTTGTTTTTCCAGCATACTACTCCCTAGAAAAGACCTATTCTATTGAAATCGTAAAACAACCTCTTGGTCAGATTTGTAATATAACAAATGGTGCAGGTAGTTATTCAACTAACAGTACTGACACTGTAGGTATCAATTGTGAAAATAAATTATATGATGTAAATGTCAACGTAGAAGGTCTGGGCTCAGAACAGATGCCTGTTTATATTAATGGAAATCTATTAGTTGGTGAATATAAATATGCTGTTGCTTATAATTCGACATATAACGTAACTTTTGATGCACCAGTTACCAAAAGTTGTGATTTTGTTGGGGGCTTTACTCAGAACTCAATGCCCGCATCAAATGTTAATTTAACAATTAATTGTTCGGATGTTAGATTTCAATACAAAATATCTACTAGTAATTTTTTGGGGTCGTTAGAACTATCAAATTTGAACACGTTGCCAATTATAATCGATAACAATGTAATCTACGTAGACACCCAATATGACACAATGTTTGATTTCAATATTTCTAGTCAACCTACAGGACAAATTTGCTCGGTATTAACACAGCCAGGATCGGTGTCTACATACTTTACCGATATATCGGTATCTTGTGAGAGTGAAAAGCATATTGCAAGTGTGACATTTACTGGGCTAAAAGCACCTTTAACAATTCAAAATACCACTACTGGTGAAGAATATACTGGACAAGATAATCAGTTTGCATTTTCAGTTGCATATGGCCAGCTTTATGATATCCAAGTAATCAACCACCCATTTGAGCAATCTTGTGACGTTATAAATTCGAAGGGTACAGTGGGTCTTATAGATATTGATAATATTGCTGTTGAATGTTTTGGCACACCTTATGTTATTGAAGTTCTAGTTAAAGGATTAAAAAGTAGTATTTCGTTGACAAATAATGGTACTAGTCCTGTTTCTACCAGTCTTGAAAAAATTCGTTTTGCACCTAGCTTAAACGAGTCATTTAGTATCAGTATCGCAGGTAACCAGCCTATGGGACAATTTTGTTCGTTTGACAAATCCACTCCAACGGTAGGAACGGTTACATCGACTGATGTTATAAGTATTGTATTAGACTGTGTGAACAATCAGTCAGACGTAGTAGTTACTGTTGCAAACCTATTGGGTGAATCGTTTGATATCAATAGTAATATTGGACCCTATGTGATTAAGGATCTAGGTCAAAATAATTATGAATACAAATTTTCTTCAACTTACTTCACTAATTATTCGCTTGGGTTAACACAACCTAATGGTCAGGTTTGTTCGTTTGATAAAGGATCACTGAGTAGTGATGTTCTTAAGCAGGATCTTGTTAAATTAAGTATAACTTGTGAGAATAAAATAATACCTATTTTTGTAAATATTACGGGATTAAAGGGGAGTTTACTTATTGAAAATATGGATTTTATTGGAGATGGCAACACGTTTAGCACCGTTTCAAATATTACAGGCTTTGTTAATGCGCGCGCATTTGAACAAGTTACGTTAGAAGCTACGGCACCGATAGGACAAACATGCGATTTTCAATCCTCAGGCAAGTCAACTTATTCACTTTTGGAAATGCCTGTAGTTGGTCTTCCAACAATAAATTTAGAGTGTAAAGATATAAGATACAATGTTGCTGTAAAAGTGGAAAATTTATTAGATATCGATTTGACGATAAAAAACCTGTCGCAGATACAAACACCAGTTTTTACGGGTCTAGATGCAACTTACACTGTTTCTTTTAAATCAACGCAACTTGATGGGTATGATTTGAGTGTTGTTTCTCAACCTACCACTCAAAATTGTAATTTTTCCGATTCCGATATTTCAACTGGTAAATTATCGAATAATACAATTTCATCTGATATCAATATTACGATTTTGTGCAAAAACAAGGTTGTTTCTCTTCCTTTTGAGGTAACTAATTTAAAAGGTAAAGTAAGTCTTATCAATAATGAGACAGGAGTGAATTTCTCTATATCGTCGATTGTAAATGCTAATAGTGCAGTAACAACATTTGATTACTCGACGACGTATTATACAGACCACTTATTTTCCGTTATTAATAATGGTAGTCCCATTGGGCAAACGTGTACTGTTAGTAATGCAACGGTTGAATCCATTACTAAAAATGTACTAAACAAAATAGCGATTGTTTGTGTAGATGATTTTTATGCTGTTTCCGGCACTATTCATGGCCTTGGTTCAACTGCTGACATTAGTTTCAAAAGGAACTTAGATCAAATATCTCCCACGTTATTCGCGAGTGGGGATACTATCAACTACGAGTTTAACTTATTTGCTAATTTAAATGACGTTATAGATTTATCTGTTGAAAATACCTCACAACTTTGCGAATTTACAAATAATGATAAGTTGATTTCATTAAATTACTCAACACCTGGTGCTATCAATACTGTAGATATAATTTGTTTTAATTACGCAAAATTACCGATTAAAATTTCTATGTCAGATCCTTTGTTGGGCTTGCCGGAATTCTCTTCTATTTCTATAAATGTGGATATTTACTCTCATAAACAAATTTCTGCTTTAGAAGCAGATAGAATTACTGCTGGTTTGAACACTTTGCGAGAAGCAATCGACTTGGGTAATGAAGCCCCTGTAACAGAACCTTTGACATTTTATCAATCAGGACAGGCTGAAGGTTCAATTGATATCTCAGAAGGTCAGTTGTATCAGGTAAGGTTTGTGAATCTAAGTGATGGTTTAAATTGCACTCTTAGTAATGAATTTGGTTACATGGACACCAGTGGGAATATGTCTCCGGTCGAGATAGTTTGTTCAGAAGAATCGATAGTCAATATAGATTACTTTGCAAATCTATTAGCTGATACAGGTATGGTTTTCGATGATCAGTTAAAAGCTTGTTTAATACGTGAATCTGGAGGATTGAAAACTGTAGCAGATATTACAAGCCTGAACTGTAAGCAAACTGATCCGAATCCAGCTCTTAGTAATAACGTGCTAATTTTGGATGGAATAGAACTATTTACAAATTTATCGTCATTAAATTTGGATGGGTATTTGATTGGTTCTTTGGAGCCACTTAGACAGGTACCTTCGCTAAATATTGAAGGAGCAATAACATTTATTAATGTGTCATACGTTGCACTAACGGATAGTCATGTAGCCTCCCAATTTCCAATTGACTCGAAACTATTGGCTTGCATTGTGGGCGGATATACTAATCCAGAATTGGTAACTATAGATCAAGTTAGAACCATAGAATGTGACAATAGAGCAGTTAATGCTGATTCCAAAAAAATTGACGATTTGACAGGTCTCAATCTGTTTCCGAATTTGGTGGCTTTAAATTTAGCTGGAAATTTAATCAGTGATATTTTACCTATTGTCAAATTGAATATTTTAGATACTGCGCTTCCATCCAAGCTTCGGCAATTGGTGTTAGCTGATAATATAATCACAAAATTATCAATAACTTATACTAATCCAGATTATATTTTAGGTTTACACCAACTACGGTCGTTAAATATTCTAGATCTCAGAAATAACTTAATTTCTAGTGTTGAAATACTAAGCAAACAAGATGATTTGGGTAATTATTATTTGAGTGGTGTTACTTTACTCGATTTAATTACGCCCGATCAATTTGGTACTCCATTGACGTTTACTGACATGGATATGTTAGCTGGTTTTTATAATCAAGCTCATGTGCATGACTCAAGCGAAGGTTATAGTGTAGCAAATGATATTCTTAATCCTACAGGGTTTATTGAATTCGGTGATGCACTAAAATATTTTAATAAATCAGACCAGAATTATACCTATGATATTCCTATTAATGGTGATTCTGGGATGTTGTTTTTCGATAGAATGGCAATAGAATTTAGTATTCGTGCTTACGATAATACATATGATTTTAGTTTGGTTCTAGTAGATAGCGACGGGTTAGATGTTACTGAAATCAAATTAAAAAGTGGTTACAAATATAGTATTGGCGATTATGAACACGAATTGTTGGTGTTTAATTCAAGTAATATCGAAGATATTGATGGGTTCAATGATTTAATTGGTAAAACTATTGATGTAACTGGCTGGAAGTTGAGAACTACCGTTACATCTTTTGTTACCGGTTCAGTGACAGTCGATGGATTTACTGATTTAAAACCACATATAGATGCTGCATCGAAATTATTTCATTAATATAAGGAATTAGTAAGTGAGAGCCAGAAATAGATTAGTATTTTTATTTTCTCTTACTTTAATATATTCAAATTCATATTCAGAAGTCGTTGAAGTTGTGTCAGGAAGCAATATTTCCCTAGTGTCTAGTAATGGTCAATATGATATTAAAGAAGAGCTCGGAAGTATTCAAGGCAATAATTTATTCCACGATTTTAATCAGTTCAACATAGACGCCGGAGAAACCGCCACATTCTCCGGCTCAAGCAACATTGAAAACATCATCTCTCGCGTTTCCGGTGGAGATCCATCAGCTATCGA
>JADFVK010000066.1 GCA_015222495.1 Pseudomonadota bacterium | reverse complement strand
TCATAGTCCATTGATGACAACATAACGATCACAGTTTTGGGTTCAAAAGGAAAATCGTCTTCCCAGGAAAGTTCTTTCTCATTTTCAATATCATATAGGGGATCATAATCCCAACGTTTGTCACGTTTGGCAATACCGCATTTCACTGCGCCAAATACACGAGCTGCACTTTTAATCGCATCGCTGGCTTGTTTTTTATTCTCAAACTGATATTGATCTTTCTCAACATCCGTTTGATCCCAGGTATTAAAAGGCGTGTTGGGCTGCAGATTGGCGGATAATCGGCTACCGGCAAGATTCAGAGGTTCCCATCCTGCCTTCTGCAAGGCACGATCCATTTGCGTATAGCCCGGTTTACTATTGTCCCAGGGCTTTCTGTACATGTCCCTGAAACCATTAATCCACTCAAATTGCTTTTTTTGCAATCGGTTATATTGTTCCTCTCGTTCTGGATACTTTTTATTGAGCGCTCTGCTGGAGACAAAATTAAGTATAGTATCCTGCTGTGGTTTTGGCCTAAAAAGTTTTTCATCTATCACTGGATAATCAGTGACTTCCCTACCTTCCAGAGAATGCCGGGCAAGGCCATAACTACCTGCTCCGGCAAGCAGTGCACCACCACCACCAGCAGCAATGCGTTTGAAAAAAGTTCGACGAGCGGGTTCTTCCATAAACCAGGGTTGATGTTCGGTCGAAGAATCAATGACCTCTTTTTTATTGGTCACTTGAGCCTCTTGTTCATTATTGGCAACTGTACTATTAGTAACAGTGTTCTTATCTGTATTGTTATCATCATTCATTGCTTGTCTCTCCAATACTTCAACGTTTATAATCACTATATAAATATGTTTATTATTAAATTTACTTGTTTTTTTAGAAACTTTATTGTCGTTCTAAGCGCTCCATTAATTCCTGCTCAAGTTTTTTTTTCAGCTCAGCCAACTCCAATAATGATGAGGATGAACGTAGTGCATTATTCGTATGAGAATCTGCTTTGGCAATCGCTTCAATTATGGCATCAATGATTTCATCATAATCTTCACATAATTCACTTACTACAACGTCTTTGGCACACAGCTCAAGAATCTGCTGTCTTTTTTGAGGGAATGACTTGATAATGTTTGGGTTAGATAGTAAATTCATAAGTTGAAATATATAACATTGAATATTGAAATAACAGTAACTCACCGTAAGTAACAAAAGGTTACATCCTTATTAAATCAACAGCTTAGGGAATCCTGAGCAGAATAAAGATCTAATGAGTTAAATACTACTAAATGACAAAAACAGAAAAGCAGAATAATCAAACCCCATCTAATGGGCAGATAAAAGAACAGCTCCGTCATATATTATCCAGCCAACTTTTTAGTAAAGCAGCAAAACTCAGTGATTTTCTTGAATATGTCGTGACAGAGACGTTGGATGGTCGTGCTGGACGCATAAAGGGTTTCACCATTGCCAGTGATGTTTTCGGACGCAACGAATCCAATGTGTCAGATGTAAGCACCATTGTCAGAGTCGAAGCAGGACGGTTAAGGCGTCGTTTGATTGATTATTATAATGATGAAGGAAAAAATACGTCCATTTGTATTGAAATCCCTAAAGGCACTTATGTTCCGATTTTTGGATTTACTGAATCATATAGTAGCAAACAGTTTGTTGCGGGCAGTGATAACACAAATGACCAGAACAAGGCTCAACAGCTAAATTCTGAAAAACTGACCAGCAAAAACAACAACCATAGAAAAATAAAGCAATCCATCATTTTATTATTATTTCTCCTGACAATATTCACTTCATTCTGGCAGCTCGATTTAAAAACGTTGACTCTGGAAAAGACAACTGATCATGATATCAGTCAACTTGATATCAATTTATCTGACAGGCCCTCAATTATGGTCTTTCCTTTTGAAAGCCACATGGCCAACCCATCAGGTAAAGTTCTTACAAATGGTTTTACTGAAGATATTATCACTGATCTCTCCAAATTGCCCGGGCTTGATGTTATCGCTCTCTCTTCCATATTATCTCTAAAAGATTCAATGAATGATTATATGCAAGTGGCACGTCGACTTGATGTTAAATACATTCTGCGGGGCAGCTTTCGCGATGACGGGCAGTCTGATAATATACGAATAACAGCACAATTATATGATAGTTTAAATGATCATCAGCTATGGGCAGAACGTTTTGAAATAAGAAAATCAGCACCATATAGAAACAGAGATGAAGTATCTTCTCAAATCATTCAAGGTATAGCACAGTCCCTAACGGGCATTACACGACAGGCTAAGCAGTCTACCCATTTAGAGAACAGGGAAGCCTATGAATTATACAAGCAGGCTATGAACTTGCTTAATCCTCCTGCTGATTCATGGAGAATGATTGCTGCTCGCCGTGCTTTTGAACGTGTTATAAAACTTGATTCCAAGTGGGCCGGCGGTTATGCTGGCGTAGCTTACACATATGCATTCAATGTCTGGTGGGGGCACTCAAAAGAGCCTGAAGAAGAACTGAAAAAAGCCTTTGCTTTTGCTAACAAAGCTCTGGCTCTGGACAATTCATTTGGTCTGGCAAATAGTGCTCTAGCCTTCGCACACCTTTCACAACGTAACTTTGACAAGGCTCTTTTGCACTCAAAAATTGCCATAAAATCTCGCCCCAGTGATCCCTATGTATTGGCATTCCATGGGTTTATACTTTGTGCAAATGGTGATGCGAAAACAGGATTAGCTTTCGCACAACGTTCATTGCGAATAGATCCCTTTTTTGCTCGTACTCCATTTCTCAATATTCTTGCAGTTATTAATTTCCATATAGGGAATTATCATAAAACACTTGAACTCTTTGAACGGAATATAAAACGCGGTGGTCCTATTCACTCAGGCACACAGTCTCATCAAGTGGCTGCACTGGTAAAACTTGGCAGAATGAAAGAAGCGGGGAACATCTATAACTTAATGAAACTGCATAGAGAAGATTTTAACTATATAAAGTGGTTAAAACGTAGTTTCAAGATGGAGGAAGATGCCAATAAAGTTCTGATAGAACTCCAAAAGATTGCCAAAATTGAACCTTAGCTAAATAACCATCATCGGGCATTAGAGCAGTAAACATATTGTTCTATTCTTAACTATTCCAGAACACTAATGAGTTACTGTTGTTTCTTATTCAGTTCACCAATTTCTTCTGACAAGCAGGGAAAAGTGTGCCTTGTATTTGTTCTCATTTCTGTGCTAGAGTATTTCTCAGATTATACTGACACTTTAATTTTTTTCCAGTAATACTAACAAAGTCAGTTTATATTTTCTTTAATAATTAGCCATTTAGATAAGATTATCACCTAATCTATTAGTTTTTCAAGTATGTACCTCGAGAGAAATAAATATGAAAAAAATTATATCAGGTTTATTAATATTCAGCTTATTAGCAATAATAAGCTGTACAACGAATGAAAAAGTTACAGAAGAGAAATATTCTGGTTTTTTAAATGATTATTCTAATCTAAGACCTGATCCCATAGATGCAGATACCCTGGCTTATGTCACTCCTGAGATTAATTGGAAAAAATATAACAATGCAATAATTGATAAAGTCACAATTATTACCCCCGAAGGTCAAGAAAAAAATGATGGGGCGTTGCTTTTAGCTGTCACTGATAAATATAGAGAACTGATTAGTGAACAGGTGGCCAAAGAATTTAACCTGGTTGACAAAGCGGCTTTGGATACCATTCGTGTCCAGCCGGCAATTACGAGCATTTCTATAAGTCATGATGATAAAGGATTTTATCAATATCTTCCTATCGGCATGGTAGTTACTGGAGCAGCAAGAACATCAGGTCTATCTAAAGAAAACGTTCGAGTGATTACAGAAATCAAAGTAATTGATTCTGTGAGTGGGCAAGTTCTCGCTAAAGCCATTGATTTAAAAGCAGGTAAAGAAATGCAGAATAAAGAATCAGAAGTTGTTTTATCTGATGTAGAACCCGTTTTAGAACAATGGGCCCAACGTTTATTCAATGTTTTAAGTGGCTTAAAACATCAAGAATAATGACCAAATTATGAGTGTATTAGATAAAGTTCATTGATACTTATGGAATTCACAGCAATTTAATGTAGCAATAAGTTAAGTTGTTAATAAATATAGTTTCTGGCATATACAAAATACTTAGGATTTTATACCAGACCAAGCTACTATATGCTGGATAAATCATCTTATAGCATCTCAGTTTTGCGGGAATTTGATGTTTCTAAATTTAATATTTCTGTATAATCCCCCTGGATATTTCAAGTCATAAGTGCAGCTATATTTCCAGGAATTTTTATTTGTTAGCTAATAATTTACTCAATAAAGGAAAAAAATGAAAATATTAAGCACTCTCAGTATTATTGCAATTGCGTCTATCGGATTTATTAATAGCGCTGCAGCAGATCTCATGATTTTCCCTGCAAAGGGACAAAGCAATGAGCAGACAGAAAAAGATAAGTATTCCTGTTATGGCTGGGCCAAAGGCCAAACGGGCTTTGACCCAATGAAAGCACCCACTACATCAACAGCACCTCCATCACAACAAAAGAAATCAGGTGGTGTTGCAAGGGGAGCACTAGGTGGGGCTGCATTGGGTGCTATACTGGGCGATAGTTCCAGATCAGCAAGAAATGCTGGTATTGCTGGCGGTTTGATTGGTGGTGTTAGACAAAACAGTGCTAATAATAAGACAGCACAAAATACGGAACAATGGAAACAACAAGAATCCAGTAATTACGCCAATAACCGTAATCAATACAATCGCGCCTATTCTGCTTGTCTGGAAGGTAAAGGCTATACTGTAAAGTAATATTAATGTGAATAGTTAATGATGAAATTAAGGGACCAAAAATGAAAAAAATAATATCAGCTTTAATTGTTTCTGCTGCATTGCTGACAGGTTGTGCCTCAGTCAATAAAGTAACAGAAGAAAAACATTCCGGATTTTTAAGTGATTATTCTATTATGAAGCCTATAGAGGAAGATCCTGGCAGATTAGGTTATCTGAATCCTGAAGTGAACTGGCATCAATATAATAGTATTATGGTTGATAAAGTCCTTATTATAACACCTGATGGTGAACAGCAAACCGATGCCAAGATTCTTGTTGCCATTGCTGATAAATATGAGGAAGTTTTAAAACAGAAATTATCAACAAAATTTAATGTTGTTGAAAATGCCGGTGCCGGTACCATTCGTTTTCAGGCAGCCATTACCAGTGTTTTTACCAGCTATGATGACATGAAGGGCTATCAATATATCCCCATTGCCGCAGCGTTTACCGGGGCTAAACGAGCTTCAGGTTCTGAACAGCAACGTGTCAGGGTGATGACTGAAGTTAAGTTGCATGATTCTGTTGATGGACAGTTATTAGGTCAATCTATTGATCTGAAATCCGGTGACCGTAAACAGGATAAAAACTCAGGTATTTTATTAGCTGATGTAGTACCTATTCTAGAACGATGGGCGCAAAGTGCTACGAATATTTTGGTGGGTTTGAGAGAAAATATTAAAAATTAGTACCGCTATCAAATCACTAAAAAAATATGTATGAAAATAAAGGATACATGATGTTAAAAATTATACAACTTTCTATCATGCTATTGCTCTTTTTGAGTGATAGTGCAATGAGCTCATCTAATGAGCCCTATGCATATCCGTTAGAAAATCCTTATGCGGCAACGATTGTGGGAACACCACAGGAGTTTAAGGCAAAGTTGCCTGGCTACCAGGATCTTCCGGTTGATGAATATACACTCAAAATACCAGGCGGTCGTGAAATTCCTGATGTTTTCTGGTATGAGCGCAGTGGTTTGCGTTATGCCATTACAGCACAGGATACTCAGGCTCCTCTGGTGTTTGCGATTGCCGGTACAGGAGCAGGGCACCGCTCAGCAAAAATGAAATTATTTCAGCGTGCTTTTTATCAGGCTGGTTATCATGTTGTCACTATCAGTTCCCCTACGGTTTCTAATTTTATCCTTAATGCCTCTACAACAGGAATACCGGGTAATCTTAAAGATGATTCAGTAGATCTGTATCAGGTTATGCAATTGATTAAAAATAAACATACGAATTTAGCCGTGAGTGATTATTTTCTGATTGGTTATAGTCTGGGTGCTTCACAGGCGGCATTTGTGGCACAACAAGATGAACAGGAAAAAATCTTTCAATTTAAAAAAGTAATGATGATTAACCCGCCCTTGAGTTTGTTTAATTCTGTTGTGGTTCTGGATAAAATGCTGGATGATAATGTGCCCGGACGTTTTGCCAGTTTTAATGATTACTTTAATAATGTTATTGCCAATGTGACCGCTTATCATAAAACTAATCAAAAAATTAACTTCATGAGTTCAGACTTCTTTTATAATGCCTATAGGGAGAAGCGCCCCGATGATTATAATTTACAGGCATTGATTGGTATTGCTTTTCGTATGTCCTCATCCAATATGATTTTTGTCAGTGATGTATTCAATAACCTGGGGTATCTGGTACCTAAGGATACCACTTTGACTAAAACAACTTCTTTAACGAATTACGCTAAATCAGCACGCAGAACTGGCTTCAGCGAATATGTTAATGAAGTCTATGTGCCCTATTTTACTCAGACATCGGGAATGAGTCAGCAGCAAATTATTGATGCATCCAGTTTATTATCTATTAAAGATTATCTACAGAGTTCTGATAAAATTGCCATGATGCATAATGAGGATGATCCCATTTTACAGCCGGGAGAAATCGGACAACTGAAAAGTCTCTTTCCTGATAGGGCAAAAATATATCCCTATGGAGGGCATTGTGGCAATATGGAATATAAAGATAATGTTGCTTATATGGTCGGTTTTTTTAATGGGGATGTTCTATCAGGGAGTAAAAACTAATGTTTAAGTTTAATTCAACACTTTTACTCATGGTAGTTATTCTATTACTTCAGGCCTGTAGTGCGGTACCCCCTCAGGAAGCAGTTAACGCAGAGCCTGCCGTACATGATGTCAATGATATTGTAAAAAAGGATAAGGTTTATCCTATTGATGTTTATGACCCATGGGAAGGTATGAATCGTCATACCTATATTTTTAATGCTCAGTTGGATGACTATGTATTACTTCCTATTTTAAATGTTTATCAACGATATGTGCCAGATTTTTTACGTCAGGGGGTACGTAATTTTTATAGTAACCTCACTAGTTTTGTACATACGATTAACTCAGGCCTGCAATTAAATACTGAATCTACTGCTAATAATGGCCTGCGTTTTATATCCAATACTACCATAGGAGTATTAGGCATATTTGATGTGGCAACTGGAATGGGCTTTCCTGAAATGAAAGAAGATTTTGGTCAGACTCTGGGTTATTGGGGTGTGGGTGAAGGACCTTATATTGTTTTGCCTTTACTGGGTCCATCTAACTTACGTGATACTACCGGTATTGCTGTTGATTTTGCTTTTAATGATATTTTACTAAATGAGTTTGGTATGAATGGTAATGAAGGATGGCTCTATTTTTACTATATGATGTATGGTATCGATACCAGAGCTAAAATCCCCTTCCGTTATTATGAAAGTGGTTCCCCATTTGAATATGAAACAATACGCATGCTCTATACAAATGGACGCAGGGTATTGATAGCTGAATAATCGTATCAGTGATGATTAAAAAAATACTCAAATTTTTAGTAGTGCTGGTGGTTTTATTTTTATTAATTTCAGTATTAGTAATAACTCTGGTTGATATTAATCAGTATAAGGATGAAATTTCACAATTTGTTAAAGATGAGACAGGGCTTAGTCTTGAAATTGAGGGCGATCTGTATCTGAGTATTTTTTCAGGTGTTAAAATCAATGCCAATGATATCAGGCTATCACATAATAATAATGTGATAGCCTATATTGATAAGATAATCTTGGGCACAAGTTTGGCTTCGCTGTATCATGAAAAACCGGAGATTGATTCTTTGGAAGTGGGTCTGAAACAATTAAGTTTAATACGAAATAAACAAGGGGTGTATGAATTTTTACCCAGTTCTGAAGAGACTCCAAACAGCAGTACAGAAGTAAACAATATCAAGTTGGCCGAACATTTTTTTCTGCAGCATTTAGCCATAAAAAATATCCAATTATCAATTGGCAAGTTTCAATTTCTGGACAAGTCCAATGCGCTTTCTATTAAATTAGAATCATTAAAAGCCTCTCTTTCTCTTTTACAAGTTATTGACAATTATGAACTGGTGCTGGATGATCCACGATTTTTAGTGGATTATGATTATTCAGGAAATATCTCAGCTACAAAAGCTTTAGTTAATCAATATCATGCATCTGATGTAACTATTTCATTAAATGCCCAAAAAGGCCATATTACTGCGGATGAATTTTTATTTCATTTAATTGAACAAAGTAAAGGGAAAGCACCTAAAAAACTTGATTTAAGTGGACAAGGGAAATTAAAAGTTTCTATGGATTTTCCTATTCCTAAGGGAGCATTTGAACCCTTGTGGAGTCAGCCACTAACAATCAAACTTTCTGACATTAATTTTGACTTAGCTGAGTTTTTATTCGTTCAGCAAGAGTTTCGACTTAATATGAAAAAGTCTCATCTGCTTATGGATGAACTGTTTATTTTTGAAAAGAATAAATATGTATTAAAAAATCTCTTACTTAAACCGGTTGTTTTTAAAAGTGAGCAGATTGATATAAGTGCCAATTCAAAAGACAAATACTATTTAAAGCAATCTGTTCTAAAAGTTAGTAATCTGGCTATTTTAAATAATAGTAAAGTAGTTGATCCTCTCTCACATAAGGCCCTGAAAAAGTTTGCTCAAAATTCTTATATTAACTTGTCAATTGCAAGTATTGCTGAAAATAAAGAACTTGGGATTAGTAATTTTAAAGTAGATCTAAAGGGGAAAGATAAAAAAATCACCTTGTCTAATCTATCCTTTAATGCCATAGATTCAAAAATAAATGCCCAAGGGATGCTCTCTTTACAGAAAAAAGTACCACTCTGGGAACTAAAAATTCTCAGCGACAAACTGAATTTAAAACCCCTTAGTGAATTACTCAATATGCCTGCTGAACCAGAAGGTTATATTGCTATTAATAATAACTTATCAGGAACCTTAGAAAACTCTGATTTTAAAATTAATAATGGCAGAGTTCATGCTAAGGGCAATAATATTGCTATCAATGGAATGGATCTGGATAAAATCTTAAATGACTTTCAGAGCTCACAAAGTGTGGGTTTATTGGATGTGGGTGCTGTTGCATTATTAGGCCCGGCCGGTATTGCTTTAAGCAAGGGCAATGATTATACAAAACTGGTTCATAGTCTGGGGAAGGGGGGTAAAAGTAAAATAACACAATTGAACTCTGATATTTCCTTTGCCAATGACATAGCCAGTATGGATGATGTGAGTTTTACAACAGGCGAGCACCAGCTTGTTATCAAAGGACAAATTAATCTCTTAGATGAATCATTTATAGACTTTAAAGTGGCGACTGTGGATAAGTATGGTTGCCCTATATATAAGGAAGAGGTTAAAGGGAGTTTAAGTTCACCCATGACAAAGACCACAAATATTCTTGTTGGTGGTGTTGTCAATCCGTTAAAATCAGTTTATTCTAAATTAACCAGTCCCATAAAGTCACAATGTAAAGATCCTTTTTACAATGGGATTTTAAAGATGAATTAACTTAATGACTGATGAATATATTAATATATAATAACCATACCTCTCAATTCATAAGACCAATTGGAATACTAATGAAACAATTTAAATTATCAGGCCTATTACTAATCAGCCTTGCTTTATTTTCAAGCGCTTGCAGTAAAAAACAGGAAACTGTACAGGTTGAAGAAGTCAGACCTGTTAAAACTATTGTTGTTGAAGCACCGAGCACCGGAGGCGTTAGACAGTTTCCCGGTCGTGTTGATGCCAATAGAAAAGTAGAATTATCCTTTCGTGTGGCTGGTAAAGTTCATGAGTTATTAGTTAAAGAAGGAAACTTGGTGGAAAAGGGAAGTGTGATTGCCAGGCTTGATCCAACAGATTTTCAAATTGTAGTGAATGATAAAAAGGCATTGTTTACTCGTGCCTCAAATGACTACAACCGAGGTAAAAAATTGGTTAAAGAAGGACATATTTCCAAAATGGACTTTGACAAGCTGGAATCCAGTTTTCTCAGTTCACAAGCTGAGTTAAACCTGGCTAAACAACAACTGGCTTATACTGAGCTTAAAGCACCCTATGCCGGTACAGTAGCCAGACGTTATATTCAAAACTTTGAAGAGGTTCAGGCAAAACAAAATATTATTGCACTCAATGATAATAGTATATTGGAAGTAAAATTTGATCTTCCGGAAAATCTGATTTTACGCTTGCAAAGAGATTCTGGTTCAGTACAGGAATCAAAGATTAAAGATCAGATACCGGTTGTAGCAATATTTCAAACTCAGCTGGGAAAAGAATACCCACTTTCTTTTAAGGAAATGTCCACTAAAGCAGATGCTAGTACACAAACATTTTTGGCGACTTACACCATGCCAAAACCAGAAAGTATTATTATTTTACCAGGCATGACAGCAACAGTTAAACTGGATTTCTCCCGGGTACTCAATACGGATGAAATATATTATCTTCCAGTGAGTGCGGTGGTTGCTGATGTGGATTTAAATGCGACGGTTTGGGTTGTTGATGAAAAAACCATGCAGGTGGCACCTGCATCAGTCAAAGTCGGCACTATGAAGGGTAATCGTATTCAGATAAAAGAAGGTATTGAGGTGGGACAACGTGTGGTCATTGCCGGGGTTCCTTTTTTAAACAAGGGACTCAAAGTGACTTTGATGCAGGATCCAGAGCAGGCTCATGACAATTTAAAACATGAACAACCTGTTATGCCCGTTATGAAAAAAACAATAGAGTCTAAGATATGAATATTGGAGAATATTCGGTAAAAAATCCGGTCGTATCCTGGTTATTAGTCATCGTTTTTCTAGCTGGAGGGTATAGCGGTTTTATGAAAATGGGTAAATTGGAAGATCCTGAATTTACCATTAAAGATGTGAAAGTTATCACCCAATATCCTGGAGCAACAGCTCAGCAGGTCTATGATGAAGTCACTTATCATATTGAGGAAGCTATTCAGCTAATGCCACAGGTAAAGTGGATAAAAATGTCCATTTCCAGGCCGGGTATGTCAGATATTACGGTTACCTTTCAGGATAAATATAATGCTGAGGATTTCCCTGATATCTACGATGAAGTGCGTAGAAAAATAGCTGACATGCTGTATAAGTTGCCCCCCGGAGCTCATGAGCCGGTCATTGTGGATAGTTTTGCGGATGTTTATGGTGTTTATCTGGCATTATCCGGTGAAGGTTATAGTTATCGTGATTTAAAAGATGCTGCGGATTTTCTTAAAAAAGAACTGGTTCTGGTTGATGGGGTTAGAAAAATTGTTATTGGTGGTGCTCAGAGTGAAGTTGTCTATCTGGATATCTCCCGACAGCGCCTGGGTGAACTAGGTCTCTCATTGGAGAAAATAGGTCAAATCTTGCAGTCGCAGAATGTGGTGACTGATGCGGGCAAGGTTTTAGTCGGTGATGAATACCTGCGTATTCAGCCCACCGGTGAGTTTAAATCAGTCAATTTAATTGGTGATGTACTCATTAGCTCATCTGATAGAACACTGGTTTATCTTAAAGATATTGCTCAAATACGCCGTGAATATAAAGAAGTACCTGATTTATTGATATATTATGATGGCAAGCCTGCTTTAAGCCTGGGTATATCGATGCAATCGGGTGTTAACGTCGTGGCAGTAGGTAAGAAGATTGCAGAAAGAATGCATGAAATTTCATCTTTAGTGCCACTAGGTATGGATATTGATGTTATTTATAATCAGCCTAATGAAGTAGAAAAGTCAGTATC
This sequence comes from Pseudomonadota bacterium, assembly GCA_015222495.1. Lineage (GTDB taxonomy): Bacteria > Pseudomonadota > Gammaproteobacteria > GRL18 > GRL18 > GRL18. The sequence continues at coordinate 18,057 of JADFVK010000066.1, read as the reverse complement.
AGGCTTTATGCTTAATCTGGTGGCAGCCATTATTATAGTTATTGTTGTATTACTCCTGTTTATGGGTGTGACTGCGGGTTTGATTATTGGTGCTGTTTTGCTCATTACTGTGGCCGGTACTGTATTGATCATGGAAATGTATGGTATCGATTTACAGAGAATTTCTCTGGGTGCTCTGATTATTGCTCTGGGTATGCTGGTGGATAATGCCATTGTAATTGCAGAAGGCATGATGGTGCGTATTCAGTCGGGTATGAATGCGGTAAAGGCAGCAAAAGAAGTAGTGGGTAAAAATTCAGTGGCTCTGCTGGGCGGAACCATTGTCGGTATTCTGGCTTTTTCTGCTATTGGCCTGTCACAGGATGCTACCGGTGAATTTAGTCGTACTTTATTTTATGTCATTCTTATTTCCTTATTATTAAGCTGGGTAACGGCAGTCAGTACTACACCCTTATTATGTGCACTCTTTATTAAGCCAAAAAAGAATGCAGGCTCTGAAGTGGATCCTCAGGATGCTTATTCCGGCTTTGTATTTATGCTTTATCGTGGTGTATTAAAGAAAGCATTGCACTTTCGTGCTGTGACCATGGGGGTTATTGTGGCTTTATTTGCCACTGCTGTCTTTGGTTTTGGTTTTGTGCGTGGTGGTTTCTTTCCAGATGCTAATACCCCGATGTTTTTTGTTGAGATCTGGGAGGTAGAAGGAACGGATATTAGTGTCACTAGAGATGATACGCTGAATATTAGTCAGTATATTCGTAGTCTGCCTGGAGTTGTCAAAACAACGGAACTTATTGGCGGTGGTGATCAGCGTTTTTCTTTGGTTTATGAGCCCAAAGAACGCAGTCCGGCTTATGCGCAAATTATTGTGCAGACAGAAACTCGTGAACAGATTGCTGATATTTGGGAAAAAGCCGATGCTTATATGAAAAACTTTGCAAATATCGAACCAATTATTAAACCCTTACGCATTGGACCAGGAAGAGATAGTAAAATTGAAGCACGTATCAGTGGTCCGGATGGTTCAGTACTAAGACACTTATCTGAGCAGGCCAAAGAAATCTTCCGAAGTAATGCCGGAACCAAAGAAATTCGTGATGACTGGAGACAACCGGTTAAGCTGGTTAAACCGATTTTCAATGAACAAGTTGGTCGTCAATTAGGTATTAATTATGAAGATTTATCAAAAGCATTAAAATATGCCTTTGATGGTACCCAGGTGGGTCTTTATCGGGATGGTATTCGTTTATTACCTATTTTTGCGCGAGCCACTGATCAAGAACGTGAGGATATTAGTAATATTCAGGATATTCAGGTGTGGAGTCCGGTGTTACAAACCTCCGTGCCTATTGCTCAGGTAGTCAAGAATTTTGAAACAATCTGGGAAAATACGGTTATCAGAGGACGTGATCGTAGACAGACCATTATTGCCTCGTGTAATCCGGAAACCGGTGTTGACTCTGATGCTCTATTTGTACATCTGCGTCCACAAATTGAAGCGATGGAATTACCTCCGGGTTATCAACTGGTCTGGGGTGGTGAATATGAGGATGCAACACTGGCTCAGGACTCGTTAGCCTCTGCCTTGCCGGGTGGATTTTTGTTGATGATTCTAACGACAATATTATTGTTTGGTAAAGTGCGACAGCCTTTAATTATCTGGCTTACTGTACCTCTGGCCACTATTGGTATTACCGCAGGTTTGTTATCACTCAATGGTGCATTTGATTTTATGGGACTGCTCGGAGCATTAAGCCTGATTGGTCTATTGATTAAAAATGCTATTGTATTAATTGAAGAAATTGATCAGCAGATAGAAGAGGGTATTGAATCCTTTAAGGCTATTCTGGACTCAGCAGTGAGTCGTATGAGGCCGGTAATGATGGCGGCGGCAACCACTATTTTAGGCATGATTCCGCTACTCTCAGATGTTTTCTTTGTGAATATGTCAATTATCATTATGTCCGGACTGGCCTTTGCTTCTGTCCTAACGCTGATTGTTGTGCCGGTATTATATTCAATATTATTTAAAGTAAAATACCGTGAAGAGGTATAAACTTCATGTTAACAGGTAAATAAAGCATTATGGAATTAATAGAAAACACCTTATCCCTGCAGTCTTTTTTTACGATCAGTTTAGCCATTATTGTGCTATTTGTCGGTAAGGGATTAAACCATCGCTTTGCAGTGTTGAGAAATATAAATATTCCAGAACCGGTCGTGGGGGGATTATTATTTTCTATTCTCTTTGCCATTGTACACTTTAGTATTGGTATCAGTATTGAGTTTGATTTAACGGCCAGAGATTTTATGCTGGTCTATTTCTTTACCACCATTGGTTTAAATTCCAATATTATGGATCTGGTTAAGGGTGGTAAGCCATTAGTGATTTTACTGTTTGCGACCATACTCTATATGGCTATTCAAAATGTAGTGGGTATTTCAGTAGCAACAGTATTTGGCTTAGAACCTATTATCGGGATGTTAGGCGGTACGGTTTCTTTGATAGGTGGGCATGGTACTGCTATCGCCTGGGCACCTACTTTTGTGGAAAAATATGGCATCAGTAATGCCATGGAAATAGGTATTGCCTGTGCTACTTTTGGTTTGATTCTGGCCAGTTTAATGGGTGGACCTATTGCCAGTTTTTTAATCAAAAAGCATCAACTTAAGCCTGCACAGATTGATGATAAAAATGATGTGGGTATTAGTTATGAGAAACAAGGTGTCGGTATTGATTATTTTGCTTTCTTACATGCCATTCTGGGTATTCATGTGAGTATTATTCTCGGTTATTTTCTTAATGATGCACTGGAAAATGCAGGCTTAAAATTGCCCTTATTTGTGACCTGTTTATTTGCCGGTATTATGATCAGCAGTTTTGTTACACCGACAATCTCTAAAAAATTCAGCTGGCTAAGCTGGGATGCCCGGGGTCTGGCTATGGCTTTAATTGCAGATATTTCCTTAGGTATTTTTCTGGCTATGTCCTTAATGAGTATGCAATTATGGGTTATCGTTGATCTGGCTGGGCCTATTCTTGCTATTATTACTGCTCAGTTTGTGATTGCGGCTTCCATTACACTTTTTGTGGTATTTAAACTAATGGGCAGTAATTATGATGCAGCCGTTATTTGTTCAGGATTTGGTGGTATTTCTCTGGGTTCAACAGCGACCGCCATGGCAAATATGACTGCAGTGACTCAGCGTTATGGTGCTTCTCATCTCGCCTTTGTTATTGTGCCGCTGGTGTGTGCTTTTTTTGTTGATTTAGTTAATGTGGTTATGATACAAACTTTATTGTCATTCTTTTAGATGTTTTAGTTCTTTTCGTTATTTTCGTTATTTTCGTTATTACTTGTTACAATATTAGACTGAATTGCCTTAATTTGGCCATCTATTGATAGAAAATAGGATTAATAATGATAAGGATTTACCCGCTATCCCTTACGTCAGTACAGCGTACTGCCTCCCTTCTTTTTATACTAGTATTCTTGTCTATTAGTGCCTGTGGAGAGAAAAAACAAGCACCTGCCGCTAAGGAAACTCCGCCTTTACCGGTTGAAGTGGTGACGATTAAAAATAAAAATATTCCTATCTGGATGCCCTATACAGGCAAAACGAAGGCCAGCTCTTCACAGCAGGTACGTGCTCGTGTGAGCGGTATTTTAGAAGAAATTTATTATGAAGATGGTGAGCATATTAAAAAGGGTCAGAAACTGTTTAAAATTGAACAGACTGACTATATTGCTGAGCTTGCACTACATAAAGCGAAAAAATTTCGTGATCTGGCTGCCTTAAAGCTGGCACAGGCTGATGTTAGACGCTATGAAATACTCGCCAAAGAAGGTCTGGCGCCTCAGGCTACTCTAGAATCATATGAAGCACAGGCTGAAGCCTTTACTGCGGATCTTAAATATGATGATGCCAAAATTGCACAGGCAGAATTGATGCTCAGTTATACCATTGTCAGAGCACCAATAGATGGTCAGGCGAGTCGTCGTCTGGTGGATATCGGCAATCTGGTGGGTAAAAATGAATCGACATTACTGACCACGATCAATAAAGTTGATCCCCTTTATGCTTATTTTGCACCCAGTGAAGAAGATTTTCAAAGAATTGCCCAGTTTCGTTCATCTGAGGTGATGCCGGCCTATGTGGATTTAAATTATCAGCATAAATCATTAGATACACAACGTGTTTTTGGTACGGTTACTTTTTCTGATAATACCGTGGATCCAGGTACTTCAACTATTAGTATGCGCGTTGAATTCCCCAATAAAAATGAATCTATCTTTCCTGGAACATTTGTTTATGTAAATGTCTTTATTACCGACAAAATTCCTCTTATCGGTGTGCCTCCACAGGTTATTTTTGAAGATCAGCAGGGAAAATTTGTTTATATTGTTGATAATAAAAATATGGCGCAACGTGTCTATATTAAGCCTGTTTATGAAACCCGTTTTTTTGTTTTAATGAAAATAGATACGCTTAAAGAAGGGGATAGGGTGATTATTAATGGGCTGATGCGTCTTAAGCCTGACCTTAAGGTAACAGCTACAGATATGACAAATAGTAAAGGAATAGAGGCTATTATTAAAACTAATGATCTTGATCCAATGCAAGCTCAAAAATAGAAAAAAGAGAAAGTAATTATGTCCCCTGTTTTCTTTATTAAACGTCCTATTTTTGCAATGGTGATTGCAATATTGATTGTGATTCTAGGTTTGGTTTCTATTTCCATCTTACCCATTGAAGAATATCCCAGTGTCACACCACCTACCGTTTCTGTTACCAGTACCTATACAGGGGCGAATGCTTATGATGTAGAGGAGTCGGTCACTCGTCCCATTGAAGATCAGCTCAATGGTGTACAGGGAATGATCTATATTGAATCCTCCAGTACCAGTGCCGGTGAGTCAAATATTAATGTCTACTTTGAACCGGGTTATGACTTAGATATTGCCGCTGTCGATGTACAAAATAAGGTGGAATTAGCCAAGCCTTCTCTGCCTGAAGAAGTGACTAAACAAGGTGTGAGTGTTGACAAAAAGTCACCCAGTATTGTGGTGCTTATCACGCTGACCGGTAATGAAAGCCATACTGATTCCTACCTCAGTAATTATATCAATATCAATATTCTAGATGAAATTAAGCGTATTCCAGGGGTTGGTAAAGCTATAAATATGGGGGAAAAAAAGTATGCCATGCGCATCTGGCTTGACCCCGATAAGATGAAATCAATGTCAATGACGCCAATGGAAGTTATTGCTGCAGTGAAAGATCAAAATAAGCAGGCTTCCTTAGGTAAAATTGGTGCTGCTCCGGGCTATAAGGATCAACAAATAACTTATACCTTAACGGCCAGCGGGCGACTTAAAAATGTTCAGGAGTTCGGCATGATTGTTTTACGTCATAACCCGGACGGCAGTCTTGTTTATCTTAAAGATATTTCTGAAATTAACTTAGGTGCTGAAAAATACGACTGGAATGCACTGCTCAATGGTAAACCAGCGGGACTTATTGCCATCTATCAGCTTGCCGGTGCCAATGCACTGACAATTAAAGATAATGTAATTTTAAAAATGGAAGAGCTTAAAGCGCGCTTTCCAGCAGGTCTTGAATATAAAACACCTTATGATACGACGAAGTATGTTGAAGTTGCTATAGGTAATGTGGTTGAAACGCTTATTATGGCCATTTTTTTGGTGGTTCTGGTGATTTATATCTTTTTACAGTCATGGAGACCGACAGTCATTGCCACTGTTGCTATTCCTGTATCATTGGTTGGTGCCTTTGTGGCCATGTATATTACTGGTTTCTCTATTAACTTTTTAACTTTATTCGGACTTATCTTAGCCATTGGTATCGTAGTGGATGATGTGATTTTAGTGGTTGAAAATGTTGAAACCATTATGCTCAAAGAACCTGATTTACCTATGCCGCATGTAGTCAAAAAAGCCATGGCAGAGATTGTAGGTCCTATTATTGCAACGACTGTTGTGCTGATTGCTGTGTTTGTACCGGTATCATTAATGCCTGGAATTACCGGTTCACTGTATCAGCAATTTGCCTTAACCATTGCCTTTGCGGTGTTTATTTCCTCTGTGAATGCTTTGAGTTTATCACCGGCTATTGCGGCAATTATTATTAAACGTAATGGCCCTGAACATAAAAAATTTATAGGCTTTAAGCTTTTTGATCAGGGCTTTGACTGGCTGACCCATCAGTATAAACGCTCTATTTATTTTGTTATTAAATTAAAATGGCTGGTTGTCGTTGTATTTATTGTGCTGATAGCTTATACCGCTCATATGTTTAAAACCATTCCCACTGGCTTTGTACCTGAAGAAGATAAGGGGGTTGTCTTAGCTGGTTATGTACTAAAACCCGGTGCATCCATTATACAAACTGAAAAAGTTGCAATTGAAATTGAAAAACGTCTTGCTAGCATAGATGCCATTGAAAATGTGACCACTGTACATGGATATAATGTGATCACCAGCTCTCTTGATCCGGCATCTGGAGTCTCATTTATTACCTTTAAGCCCTGGGATGAACGTGATGAAAAGACTGAAAATGTAGATGCTATTATCCGCCAGATATTCAAAAAAACGGCTGATATTTCTGATGCCAGAGTATTTGCATTTAACCTTCCGGGGATCCCGGGGATTGGTGTTGCAGGAGGCTTTGACTTTAGAGTACAGGACTTTATGGCTTCTGATATTGAGCAGTTTCAATTTTATGTTAGAGAACTGATTGCTGCTGCCAATAATGATCCGCGTATTGCTGCAGCTTATACAACTTTTAATTCCTCCAATCCGATGTATCAGATAGAATTTAATCGTGAAAAAATTAATGCCCTGGGGGTTAATATTGCCGATGTTTTTGTCACCATGCAAACCTATTTAGGCTCTATTTATATTAATGATTTTACTAAATACGGTAAGGTGTATCGTGTTTTTGCTCAGGCAAAGAAAGATTTCAGAAGTGATAAAAGTGATATTGCAAAATTATATGTACGTAATAATGAAAATGAAATGGTTCCTTTAAGTGCTGTTATTACGGTTAATGAAATTCAGGGGCCACAAAATATTACCCATTATAACTTGTATCGTTCTATTCAGATAAATGGTTCTGCTGCGCCTGGCTATAGTTCTGGTGATGCGATGGCGGCCATGGAAGAGCTGCAGAAAAAAATAATGCCTAAAGAATACGGGTTTGAATGGTCAGGTATGTCACTGCAGGAAAAAATTTCAGGTAATTCAATTGTTATTACTTTTACTTTTGTTTTAATTGTTGTCTTTCTGGTCCTGGCTGCTCAGTATGAATCATGGATATTGCCGCTGATGATCATGATTCCGGTGCCGTTAGTGATGCTGGGTGCTCTGCTGGCTTTGCAGTATGCTAATTTACCGATGAATGTCTTTGCTCAGATTGGTCTGGTCCTATTAATTGCCATGTCATCGAAAAATGCCATCTTGATTGTAGAATTTGCCAAAGAGCTAAGAGAATCCGGTAAAAGTATTGTCGACTCAGCAATTGATGCCGCTGTCTCACGTTTCAGACCAATTTTAATGACTATCTTTTCATTTATCTTTGGTATTATTCCATTAGCACTTGCTACAGGTGCGGGTGCACAGACTCAAAAAACCATTGGTGTTGCACTATTGGGCGGTATGATAATAGCGACTTTTGTTGCACTATTTATCGTTCCGGTTATTTACGTATTACTCGAAGCCATGCGTGAATTAGTAGTGGACGTTGAGGAAGAAGTAAAAATGAGAGAAAGCTTATAAGGCTTGTTGGACTTTATTTGAGTAGCCAAAGCATATCTTGAGAGACTATGACTTATCGCATGGAAAAATATATCCAGATATCTTATTCTTCTTTATAGACAAAATAATTTCATTGGAGAATAGCGTATGAAAGATTTAATTTGGGATAATTCCCTAAGTGTTCAGATTGATGAAATAGATGATGATCACCGTAAACTGGTGGACTTATTTAATCGTCTTAACCATTCTGTCGCCGATGCTGATTCAATAGATTATATCAATGCGGTTTTGGAAGAACTCATTAGTTGCACGGTCTGGCACTTCAGACATGAAGAACGTTTGATGATAAAACATAACTATGCTGGTTATATTGAACATAGGGATGAGCATCAGGACTTAATTGATAGTGCCGTAGCATTACAGCAGAAATGTATAGAGGAAGGAAGATTAATCTCTGCTGAAGAGATTGAACTTTTAGAACGCTGGTTAACCGGGCATATTCTTGGTATTGATATGGATCTGGGAATTTTTCTTGCTGAAGTGATGTAATTTTGATTTATCCTGACTTCTATTTATTTAGGCTATGATTAATTCAGGAATCAAAGCATTTTTTAGTTTGTAAGCCTGGCCAAAGCCTCGGACATATTGCCCTGCTACTGGACTGAGGCAATAAATTTTGAAATCACCCAGACTGGCTAAAACTTCAATCGTTTTACCAAACTTATCCTGTAGTGTATTGATTTTTTCCTGCCATTGCGGGTGTTCTCTTGACCATGAGTTTACCTGACAATTATAGGTCAGTCTTTTTCTGGCAAAAATATTACGTGCACTCTGTTCATCTTCTATAAGTAATATGGAACAGGCTAATTGTTTGTTTTGATGATATTGTAAATTAATACTATGACTGGCAAGTCCGCTGAGGAGTAAATAGAAGTTTCCCTGCTCATCTTCAATAAAAGGGGCGTAACTGGCTAAGGGAGTATTATCATGCGATAGGCTGGAGAGTATGAGGGATTTTTGCTGTTGACGAAAGCATCGAACCTCTTCAATTAAACTCTCCTTAGAGGGCTTATTATCTTTTTTCGATGCTTTCATTGGTTTGATAATTATTGAATAAATGAGTTATTTATTTTCACGATTATCAATCAGCTGCTCTACAACAGAAGGATCGGCCAGAGTACTAGTGTCTCCCATATTATCTACTTCATTACTGGCAATTTTACGTAAGATACGACGCATAATTTTTCCAGAACGTGTTTTAGGTAGACCTGGAGCCCATTGAATAAAATCTAATGAGGCAATAGGTCCAATTTCTTTACGTACCTGTTTGACCAGTTCAATCTTTAGATCCTGAGTAGCTTCTACGCCTTTAACCAGAGTGATATAAGCATAAATACCCTGACCTTTAATCTCATGAGGATAGCCCACGATAGCGGCTTCAGCGACAGTACTATGCAGTACCAGAGCACTCTCAATTTCAGCAGTACCTAAACGGTGCCCGGAAACATTTAACACATCATCCACGCGGCCGGTGATCCAGTAATAACCATCGGCATCACGGCGACAGCCATCACTGGTAAAATAATGCCCTGGATAAGTTTTAAAATAAGTTTCTATGAAACGTTCATGATCACCATAAATAGTACGCATCTGACCAGGCCAGCTGGCACTGATGACCAGGTTGCCTGAAGCTTCACCCTCCATGATATTACCATCGGGATCCATTAGATTGGGCTTAACACCAAAGAAAGGTCGTGAAGCAGATCCGGGTTTTAATGCAGTAGCACCGGGTAAGGGTGTAATCATGAAACCACCGGTTTCAGTTTGCCACCAGGTGTCAACAATAGGACATCTTTGATCACCAACTACATTGTAATACCATTCCCATGCTTCAGGATTGATAGGCTCACCCACAGATCCTAATATGCGCAGGCTGCTGCGATCAGTTTTCTTAACCGGATCATCGCCCTCACTCATCAAGGCTCGGATAGCAGTAGGTGCAGTATAGAAGATATTGACCTTGTGTTTATCAACAACCTGCCAGAAACGTGAAGAATCAGGGTAGGTTGGAATACCTTCAAACATTAAGGTAGTAGCACCATTGGCCAATGGTCCATAAACAATATAACTATGACCTGTGACCCAGCCGACATCAGCCGTACACCAGTATATTTCACCTTCTTTATAATCAAAGGTATATTTATGAGTCACCGCTGCATAGAGTAAATAACCTGCTGTGGTGTGTTGAACACCCTTGGGCTTACCGGTAGATCCAGAAGTGTATAAAATAAATAAAGGATCTTCTGCATCCATTTCTTCAGCTTCACAATTGCTGTCAACAGTCTCTGAAATTTCATGGTACCAAACGTCATGTTTATCATTCCAAGCCACATTGCCACTGGTATGTTGTATCACTAATACAGTGTGAACATTGGGGCAGTGAGATACAGCGGCATCTGCATTTTTCTTGAGAGGTACCGATTTTCCACCACGAATACCTTCATCTGCGGTAATAACTATCTGACAATCAGAATCTAGAATTCTGTCTTTTAAAGCATCAGGAGAGAAACCACCAAAAACAACGGAGTGAATAGCACCAATACGGGCGGAGGCTAACATTGCATAGGCTGCTTCGGGGATCATAGGCATATAAATACACACACGATCACCTTTCTTAACACCACGGGCTTTTAATACATTAGCAAAGCGATTTACATTATCGGAGAGTTGCTGGTAAGTAATGCTTTCAGATTTTTCAGGATCATCTGATTCCCAGATAATAGCAGTTTGGTTGGCACGCGTGGCCAGGTGACGATCAATACAATTATAAGTGACATTCAGTTTGGCTCCTGTGAACCAGTTGATATCAACTTTGTCTGCTGCAAATGTGCAGTCACTAACCTTATCCCAGGTTTTAGAAAAATCAAGAAATTCATTGGCAGTATTTGCCCAGAAAGTATCAGGATCCTCAATAGATTGTTGATACATTGAGTTATATTTTTCTTCGTTAATATAAGCATTATCTGCAAAATCTTGTGGAATAGGATATATCTTGTCATCTGCCATTGTTAAATTCCTTTGTGTTTTTATAATCCAATAAAATGTATTAACTAAAAATCTTTTGCCACCATCTTTTTCGATTACCGGGCGGAGGCATAGCAACTTCTAAATCAATGGGTTGGACTTTGCTTAAAATCCAGCCGGGTAAAGGGGGTGGGACACCACTGGAACCACAAACCTGTCCTAAATTATTAGGATCATAGATTTTAATAAATTCTGGTTTTGCTTTATCGTCAACATAGACAATACCACAATATCTTTCCTGATGATCATGCCGTAATAATTTATTTATTTCTACTAAAAACTGCTGAAAATGTTCAATTTGACAGACTTCTTGAGGAATATCATCTCCGATGTGATAAATATACCAGTTATCCATGTTTTGAGCTTGCAGAACTTGCCATAATTCATTTAATTGTTCCCACTTTAGAATGCCAATCAGACGACCACTAAACTTCTCCATAAATATTTGCTTAGCTGTAATAGTCTCTTTTTCAGTATTGTTTAATGATGAACTTTCCATAATATGATTTAATCAGATAAATAATATGCGACTGTAGAAACGACTCGTATTTTTTTTATATGGGGATTATTTTTATCCCGGGCAGAGATGCTGAATTGCCCCTGGGAAGCTTTTTTTATTTTTCCTAAGCTGCTTTTAGAGTCGGATGCGAATTTTTCAGCTACTTCTCTGGCTTTTCTGGTGGCTTCCTCAATCATTTCCGGCTTTACTTCATTAAGGCGAGTGAAAAGATATTCAGTTTGTGAACGATAATCGCCAGCGGTGAAAACAATACCCTGTTTGCCTAATTCTGATAAAGAACCCATTACATTTCTGACAGAGTTAATGTTTTTGGAATAAATAGTGACTGTTTGAATTGCAGTATAGCGAAATTCTGCTTTTGCCTGATTTCCATATCGTTGTGCGGATTTATCTGTGATGGATGGGCTTGTAATGGTAATATCTTTTTTATTAATACCTTTTTTTTCAAGAAAAATTTGTATATTCTGAGTACTTTTTTCAATGGATGTATATAAATCTCCAATTTCATTACTGGCCTGTGTAAACTGAATGGGCCATATTACAATATCGGCTTCATATTCTCTTTCGGATAGCCCTTTAACAGTGACAGTTCGCTCATATTCTTTGAATTTAATGGCAGAGTCAGCTAACTGGTAACCTAATGAACTGAATCCCAGCAGTAAAAATAAACCTAAAACAAATGCACTGCTGATATTATTTTTCAAAATATAAATCTCCATTGAAATAACATTTTTATCATCAAATCATTATCCTTGAAAATAGTGTTAAAATCTATCTTGATTAGTTATAAAACTCAGTTAATTTAATGTTTCGATTTTTTCTTTCTTTGGTACTTTATCAATATCCCAAATTTGACAAAGATGCTGCCAGAAATCTGCTATATTGTCATAGTCTTTATCCATGCCAACCTCCTGTCCTAAAAATTGTGCAGCTAATACCAATGTGGGAATTTCACTATCAATCTTTTTGGCTTGACTCAGCTTACTTAATTTAATTTGTTTATCGGTCACTGCCAGTGGAATATGAGCATATAGAGGTAAGGGATAGCCAAGTTGTTGTTGTATATAAATTTGTCTTGCTGTGGAATCTATTAAATCAAAGCCGCGAACAATATGTGTTATCTGACTTAAATAGTCATCTACTACTACACTGAGCTGATAGCTAAATACTTTATCACGGCGAAAAATAATAAAATCTCCTACTTCCTGAGCAAGATTCTGTCGGCATAGGTGCTGAATTTTGTCTTTAAATATAATTGTTTCTGAGGGGACTTTTATACGTATAGCATAGTTTGTAGCAGAGTTATCTATATTGTGTTCAATACCTCTATCTCTACAAGTACCTGGATAAACTCCGTTCTCTGAAAGCATTTTAATTTGTGCTCGGGAACATGAGCAGGGATAGCTTAAATCAATTTTTATTAGCTGTTCAAGTGCTTTATTGTAATTTTCTATGGAGTCACTTTGGTAGCTAATTTTTTCATCCCATTGGAATCCGCATTGTTCAAGTGACTCTATAATATGTTTATCTGAGTCTTTGATTATCCGTGCCTGATCAATATCATCGATACGTAATAGCCATTGTCCATCCTGACTACGGGCATCAGCATAGCTGGCCATGGCTGCTAATAAAGAACCAAAGTGAAGTTCACCAGAAGGAGAGGGAGCAAAACGTCCACGGTAATGTTTTGGTTTTAAATTGGCTTTTTTCATGAGAATAAGTTACAGGTAAAGCAGGGCAGACGTAATAGAAAACAGGAAGTGATTAAAGAAAGAAGGGTTTTAGCTTAAATCAGAACAAGCAGAGATATTACCTCTGCTCCGAGAAAATCAGTAGAAAATGATTTAACTGATCTTTTCTTTTCTCTCATCCAGTTCTTTACAATCAATACACTGTGTTGCAGTAGGACGAGCTTCCAGACGTCTGATGCTGATTTCTACTCCACAGGTTTCACAAAAACCATAATCACCTGTATCAATAGTTTCCAGAGACTCATCAATTTTTTTAATCAATTTACGTTCACGATCACGAGTTCTGAGTTCCAGGGCAAATTCTTCTTCCTGTGAAGCACGATCATTGGGGTCAGGAAAATTAGTTGCATCATCTTTCATATGAGATACAGTTTTATCAACTTCTTCCATTAATTCTTTTTTCCACGCAAGCAATAAACTTCTAAAGTGTGCTTGTTGGTTTTCATTCATGAACTCTTCGCCTTCCTGCTCCTGATAAGGAGTAAAGGCTTCTACAGCATTACTTGTATCGCTGTTCGTTGTTGTAGGCATTGATTATGACTCCAGCCGGTTTTTAAAAAAGGTGACTTTATACCAGAAAATAAAACTTATGGCAATATTATTATAATTATTTTTTTTGTTAATCCCTCTATTTTAAACGGAAATTAATAAAAATTATAGTTTTTCAGTGATTGAAGACTCAATTATAGTTAAATTAATGTGATTTAAGGTAAACTATATGAAATTAATTAATAAACAACACAATAAACAAAGGTAAATCATGAGTCAATTAGAAGCACTTATTTTTGATGTGGATGGTACTTTAGCAGATACTGAACGTGATGGTCATTTAGTGGCCTTTAATATGGCTTTTAAGGAAGCAGGCCTGGATTGGCATTGGAGTGCTGAACTTTATGGTGATCTTCTGGCCGTTACGGGTGGAAAGGAACGTATCCGTTATTACCTGGATGATTTTTATCCTTCTGAAAGAGGAGAGAAATTTTCATCTCCTGCAACACAGGATGAAGCATTTATTGAATTTGTCGCTGGTCTTCATGCAGCAAAAACCCACTTTTATAAACAATTGATGGCCGAAGGTGCTGTACCGCTGCGTAGCGGTGTGGTTCGATTATTTAAAGAAGCACGGGAAGCTAATATGCGCCTTGCAATTGCCACTACAACGACTCCGGGAAATGTAACTGCATTATTAACCCATACTCTGGGAGAAGATTCTATAGACTGGTTTGAAGTGATTGCTGCGGGAGATATCGTAGCGGCAAAAAAACCTGCTGCTGATATATATCATTATGCAATTGAACAAATGAATTTAAAGCCAGAACAATGTTTAGCCTTTGAAGATTCTCATAATGGTATTTTATCCTCAAAAGGGGCAGACTTAAAAACTGTTATTACCATTAATGATTATACTAAAGATCATGAATTTACAGGTGCTGATTTAATACTGAGTGATTTTGGTGAACCAGATCAGCCTATGAGTGTTTTGTCCGGTGATTGTGATGATAGTTATTTTTCTTTGTCCACAGCACGAAAAATTCATCAGGCCTAATCTAAAGAGTTTATAAATTTATATGACTATTGCATTTAACCAGCTTGCACCTCGCATGGAAGTTATTCAGCCTTTTCATGTAATGTCTTTATTGGGCAGGGCCAAAGAACTGGAACAACAGGGCAGGGATATTATCCATCTGGAGGTAGGTGAGCCTGATTTTGCAACGCCTCCAGCTATTCTTGAAGCCGCTATGCAGGCTTTACGTCTGGGTGATACACAATATACACCCAGTTTGGGTTTGATGTCTTTACGTCAGGCAGTTGCTGACTTTTATCAGCAGCATTTTTCTGTGAATATAAGTGCTTCTCAAGTGGTTATTACGCCCGGTGCATCCGGGGCTTTATTATTAATTACCGGTGCGTTAATTGGTCGCGGAGATGCCGTTATGCTGGCAGATCCCGGTTACCCCTGTAATCAGAATTTTGTACGTTTTGTGGATGGTGAAGTTCAGGCTATTGCTGTTGATGAGTCCAGTCAATATCAACTTACAGCAGAGATTATAGCAAAAAACTGGCAGGAAAATACCAAAGCGGTATTAATTGCATCTCCGGCAAATCCTACCGGGACAATAGTTGCCGAAGATGAAATGCTGAAAATTATCGATTTATTGAGAGAAAAGCAGGCTTATCTCATTGTGGATGAGATTTATCAGGGACTGGTTTATGACAATGAACCTTATTGTGCTTTAAAGCCTGGTGATATCACAAATATTGGTGTACAAAGCAATGATAAAAGCCATGTCATCATTGTGAATAGTTTTTCCAAATATTTTCAAATGACCGGTTGGCGCATTGGATGGTGTATTGTTCCTGAACATTTACTCGATAGTTGTGAGCGTCTTTCCCAGAATTTATTCTTAGCCACGCCTACGCTTTCACAAAAAGCAGCTCTAGCGGCTTTTTTACCGGAAACCCTGGAAATATTAGAACAAAGAAGAGAATTGTTTAAACAGCGTAGAGATTATTTATATCCAAAGCTATTAGATTTGGGATTTAAAATTCCAGTGAAGCCTCAGGGGGCTTTTTATATGTATTGTGATTGCAGTACTTTGACTGATAATAGTATGACTTTTGCTCATGATTTATTAGAGCAGACAGGCCTGGCAATTACCCCGGGGATTGATTTTGGCCAGAATAAGCCGCAATCCTATGTGCGTTTAACCTATACCAAAGATATATCTGTTTTGGAGCAGGCGGTACAGCGCTTAGAACAGTTCCTAACCTGATATTGCTATGAAATATCCTGAGCCTTTGCTTAAAGCCAGACTTATCAAGCGTTATAAACGCTTTCTTGCTGATGTGATATTAGATGATGGTACAGAAATGACTATTCACACAGCCAATACAGGTTCGATGAATGGCTGTGCTATCCCGGGTAGTACAATCTGGATCAGTAATAGCCATAATCCTAAAAGAAAATATCTTTATAGTTGGGAGATTTCCAGTACTGAACATGGAAAATTAATAGGTATAAATACCATTCTGGCTAATAAACTAGCCAAAGAAGCCATAGAAAAGGGCTTTATCTCTGAACTGAGTGATGTGTCAGAAATTGCTACAGAAGTGCCCTATGGTGCAGAAAAGAGCCGTATCGATCTTTTAGTCAGGCAAAAAAATGGCCAAAAATGTTATGTCGAGGTGAAAAATGTTACTGCCAGCTTTGAACAGGGAGTCGCGGCTTTTCCTGATGCAGTCACTGCTCGTGGAACAAAACACTTACGGGAACTCGAACTAATGGTTAGACAAGGCCATAGGGCTATTATTTTTTACTGTGTTCAGAGAGATGATGTCAAACAGGTACGTGTTGCAGATGAGATTGATTCTCTGTATGCAAAAACTCTAGCTCAGGTACAAGAAAAAGGCGTAGAAGTACTAGCTTACGGGGCTCGGTTTTCTGGTGATAGTTCACCAGATGGAATTTTTTTGACTAAAAAACTGTTGTTTTTGTGATTACTTAAGATCTTGGCATTTTGCAGGCGAGTAATAGAGTTGCAATCTGAGCATTAAAGTATCATACCGAGCAATAAAAATTCATACTAAATATCAGTTAGCATTATAAAATTCTCATTCTGTCACTCATGACTTTTAGCGGAAAATTAGCCTTCCCTTATTTAATTTGATATGGGTAAAAGGCGGAAATATTATGAGTCAAAAAAATGTGGATTACAATCTAAAGCCTAATTTTGATCAGCCCTTAAAAAAGTCGCTAATTGTACTTAGCTGTTATTCATCAATTTTTCCTGAAGATTATCCTGAGCAAAAAGCAGCTATTCCACCAACTCACTCTCAGACGTAAAATCCAGTGGACTCTTGGCCTGCTTAATCGTTCTGCTCTGTAATGTATGGGTATATTTCATTGTTGTCCTGACATCACTATGCCCCAATAGTTCCTGAATTGTACGTATATCATAATTCTCTTGCAGAAGATGACTAGCAAAAGAGTGACGAAATGTATGAGCAGAAGCTCTTTTCATAATATGAACTGAATTAACCGCTTTTTTAATGGCCTTTTGAACCACAGTATCATGAAGATGATAGCGCCGGTACTCCTTTTTATCCTTAATCAGGGTCAGTGTTGGTGCAGGAAAAAACCATTGCCAGATATACTCTTTAGGTGCATTTTTGTATTTTTTTTCTAACTGATCAGGTAAAAATACACCTGCATAATTGGCTTTTAAATCCGCTTCATAAAGTGAAGTTGTCTTTTGCAACTGTCTCTGCAACTCAGGAACAATACTTTGCGGGATAGGAACCGTTCTGTCTTTTTTACCTTTCCCATCATGTATCGTCAGAATGCCTGTATCAAAATTAAAATTGTGTATCCGAAGATTCACTCCCTCAGAAATCCTCAAACCGCAACCATATAATAACTTGACCACTAAATTGACCGGATCATTTAAATGGTCAAGGATCAGATCAATTTCATCTCGAGATAATACGACCGGTATGTAAGGCTTTCGTTTTGCTCTTGTGACCCCTTTGATTTCACCAAATTCTTTTTTTAACACCTGCTTAAATAAAAAGAGCAAGGCATTAAATGCCTGATTTTGGCTGGAAGCAGATACTTTTCTTTCAACCGCTAACCAGGTCAAAAAATCAATAACATCATGTTGGCACAAATTCTGATAATCTTTGCTTTTTGTATATCCCTGAAGCTGACGAGTCCAGGTTCGGTAAGCTTTCAACGTTTTGGGTGAATAATGACGTAGTTTAATCTCATTTTCCAACTGTTTATAAACAGGCATCCAACTTTGTCCCGATGTTTCAGGAGAATTCTGTTGAACACTTGCTGGGGCGTCGCACTAAAGTCGACTCAGAATGCTGTTGAAACGACAAAGAGTGATTACCTTTATCCAGTCAATGCGCTGAAAAAAGT
>JADFVK010000007.1 GCA_015222495.1 Pseudomonadota bacterium | reverse complement strand
TATGCTCACTCGTTTTTCAGGCTTTGAAAACTCGCTACGCTCAGACAGTTCAAAGCCTGAAAAACAAGCAATCATAGCCCTTTATATAATTCATGGTGAGTATTAGCTACAAAAGATTTTAATAAGTAAAAGTCACAGTATTATCATCCATGGCTTCAGAAATCACATAGGCACCACCAATGGTTTCTGTAATTTCCGGTATCAGGTCATCACCCCAGAGTTCTAAAGTTGGTGTACAAACTTTAAATTTTACCCCGGCTTCATAAGCTTCACGTATCACATCATAAACACTCTTATTGGTATCCGGCTTAATAAAGAGCTTTTCTGCCACCCCTCTAATCGCCATTTCACCGGAACGCCCGGTCAAAATCACCTCTACTTCATATTCCATTGCCGCCGCCACGGTTGCCTGAAAAAAAGGTGCCGCTAATGCTGTGCTATTATTAGGATCTGTATTGACCATAATAATCAGTAGTTTATCTGCCATATTTTTTCCTGATATTAAATATTTTTAGCCTGAAAATTCTCAAAAGATTTAGCCTGTGTTATTTCCCCATTGAGATGCAAGGTGGAAGTCGGAAATGCCATTTCTGCCCCATGCTTCTCAATAATAGAGATTATTTGAAATAAAACATCCTGCTTTACACGATGATATTTGACCCAATTGGTTGTTTTGGTAAAGGTATAAATAAAAAAGTCCAAGGAGGATGGAGCAAACTGATTAAAGTTCACCATTAAAGTCTGGGTATTATCAATCTCCTCGTGAGAACGAAGCATATTTCGAATCTCATCCAGAATCACTTTCAGTTTATCAATATCATCATAACGCACACCAATAGTTTCTTTAATACGACGATGTGTCATTCGTGAAGGGTTTTCAACCGCAATCGTCGCAAAAGTGGCATTAGGCACATAGAGTGGTCGCTTATTAAAGGTGCGAATTAAAGTTAGGCGCCAGCCAATATTTTCCACCGTGCCTTCAATTTTTCTATCCGGTGAACGAATCCAATCCCCAACAGCAAAGGGACGATCCATATAAATCATCAGACCACCAAAGAAATTAGATAATAAATCTTTTGCCGCAAAACCAATAGCTATACCACCAATACCACCAAAGGCCAGAACCCCGGATACACTTACACCAAGTTCCTGCAACATCACTAAAGCACCGGTAATAAATACCGAAACCCGAATTAATTTTGTAATGGCATGAACCGTTGTCACATCATAATTATCTTCCTTAGCACAGCCAATTTTTATAATATTTTTTTCAATACGAGTGATGAGACGCAATAGAAACCAGGTGATTATAAGAATAACACCCACCTGACGAGTCAGTTCCACCAGCCCACTATAAAGACTGATATTATTAGCATCACCAATCACATTAGCTGCAATAGTAACTCCCCAAAGCCAGATAAAAGCAGAGATAGGTTTAGCCAGTGATTCCAGAACAGCTTCATCCCAGGGATTTTTTGTTCTTTCTAACTTAATATGTAGTTTTTTTAAAACTCTTTTCTGGAAAAAATCAAATAGCAGGGCCATTAAAATAATTAAAAATGCTTCTGTAAGCCATAGTCCATCACCACGTAAAAAACTCATTTGTAATAAAAATTGCTTGAGTTCAAGCTCATACGATTCCATAGTCTACCTTTATTAAATATAAGCCGTTGGATCCGATAAATTTAAATTTAAAGACGGATCCTCCACATATTTTGCCAACAAATCCTTAGCTTCTTGCCAACGAGATTCACTCACCAGAGTTTCCCGACTGACTGATTGCTTTCCATGTAAGTGAGCCAAGCGTAAACTGGATGCAGGGTTTTCATAAGAATCCAGACTTTTCACCACTTCCCAGGCAGCATCACGATTATTACACACTAAAATCATATCACAGCCCATTTCCAGGGAAACTCTGGCTCGCTCTATATACGAACCAGCAATCACTGCCCCTTCCATACTCAGATCATCACTAAAAATAGCACCCTGAAAATGCATTTTATCGCGTAACATCGTTTTCATCCAAAAACTTGAAAATCCTGCCGGCTGTGAATCCACTCTTGGATAAATCACATGCGCCATCATCAATGCATTAATGCCAGCTTCTATTAAAAATTGAAAGGGTCTGAGATCCTCCATTTCAATATCGACCATCGCTCGCTCATCTATCGGCATTGCCACATGAGAATCAGCAGCAATAGAACCATGCCCAGGAAAATGCTTCCCTGTTGCCTGCATACCCGCTTCATCCATACCTGCCACAAAGGCCTGTGATAATTTTCCTACCACAAAGGGATCACTATGAAATGCCCGATCACCAATTACCGAACTAATCCCCTTATCAATATCCAGTACCGGGGCAAAACTAATATCAATCCCTGTAGAGCGAACTTCACTGGCCATTAACCAGCCACATTGCTTAGCCAGATCCAGAGCCAGTTTCTGATCACTCTCATAGACTTCGCCAAAACGACGCATCGCAGGTAAAATAGTAAAGCCTTCTTTAAAACGTTGTACCCGTCCGCCTTCCTGATCCACAGCAATTAACAAACGTGGACTTTTTATCTGCTGAATAGACTTAACCAACTGTTCTAATTGATCCAGAGAATGATAATTACGGCTGAATAAAATAACACCGCCCACAGTGTGATTTGATAGTAAATGCCTATCATCCGCAGTCAATTCCTGACCTGCAACATCAACCATCACTGGACCCAATGTCATACCATTCCCTTTATTTGTATGCTAACAACTTTTGTAAAAACTCACTCTAAAATCAACAAAAGTCTTATGGTTGCTTTAGTACTTTAGAAAATTTATATTTTCGTAAAAGTACTTATCCTGCGTGTTTTTAGTACTTAGAACTGTCCGAGCGTAGCGAGTTTTCTAAGTTCAAAAAACAAGTGAACATAAGGCTAAACTATTAATTGTTAGTACATCAATCCTTCACCGACTTTTAACATCTAATTTATCACGTACTGCATCACCCAGCATATTAATCGATAAAACCACTAACATCAAAGCCAATCCAGGAACTAACACCATATGCGGAGCCATTAATAAATACTGACTACCATCTCGAATCATACTTCCCCAGGAGGCCTGTGGCGCCTGAACCCCTAGACCCAAAAATGATAAACCAGCTTCAGCAATAATAATACTGGCAATACCAAAAGTGAACTCAATCAATAAGGGAGCAACAATAAGAGGTAGAATATGAAAAATCATAATGCGCCCGTGTGAAGCCCCTAATGCCTGCGCTGATTGAACATGTTCCCGCTGTTTAATAGACATAACCTGAGCCCTGGATAAACGTGCATAGCCTACCCAACTAACAATACTCAGAGCAATAATAACATTCGTAATACCCGGCCCCATTAGACCCGCTAAAGCAATGGCTAATAATATTCCAGGGAAAGCCATAAAAATATCAATCACGCGCACCACCAGATGGTCCCATCCCCCTCCGACATAGCCGCTAATAACACCAATACTGGTACCCACAAATAATGACACAAAGACTACACCAAAAGCCACCGTAAACGAAGTATAGGCACCAATAAGCAAACGATCAAATAATGGACGACCTAAATCATCATAACCCAATAAACTTTGCTGATCACTGCCCAATAATATTTTTTCTAAAAAAATCTCATTGGGCTGTAAATTTAAAAATGGAGCCAGTAAAACCATTAACAGCCAGCTAAGCAATATTGATAAAGAAAAGTAGGTTTTCATAAAAATCCTTTATCCCTGCTTCGTTGATAAGCGTATTCTGGGATCTAACACAGCATAAGCTATATCAGTTAAAGTATTAATCAACACATAGGTCGTACTAATTAATAAGATACAAGCCTGGACTACGGGGTAATCACGTTTCTGAATGGATTCAATCGTCAACTGTCCTAAACCCGGCCATGAAAATACCATTTCTGTAATCACCGCACCTGCTAATAAGGCCCCGATTTGTAATCCAATAAGAGTAATCACCGGTAATAATGCATTTCTTAAGGCATGAACAATCACAATACGAAAACGACTCAAACCTTTCGCCTTTGCAGTGCGAATATAATCTTCATTTAAAACTTCTAACAACGACGCACGAATCATGCGGGATAAAATTGCTGCTAAAGCAGTACCCAATGTTAATGCCGGCAAGATTAATGAATCAAAGCCACTTCTACCACTGACCGGAAACCAGGCCAAAGTGACTGAAAACAATAGTATCAATAAAGGTCCCATCAAAAAATTGGGAATGGCAATGCCGATTAATGAAAAAGTCATGGCTGCAGAATCAGCTAAATGATCTTTTTTCAAAGCTGCAATAATGCCCAAAGGAAAAGCAATGATAAACGCCACCACAAGTGAGGCAAGTGTTAGTTCAACCGTAGGCCCGATACGTGCTGAAATTAGTTCAATTATAGGTTTCTTTGAATGCAGTGATTGGCCTAGATCAAAATGAAATAAGCCATGCAGAAATTGATAAAATTGTTGTGCTATGGATTGATCCAGACCTAATGAATGTCTTAATAATTCCCTATCTGCTGCCGTAGCAGATTCACCCAGCATCACTTCTACCGGATCACCAGGCACCATATGAATCAGCATAAAAACAATAAATACTACACCAAAAATCACAATAACAGCACTGAATAGACGTGAGAGAATATAGTTAAGCATATTGTTTTTTATTCATGAAGGTAGACAGGAATTTCAGCCTCAACCAGGTCAAAAAGTTCAATTAATTGCTCATTGTGCATTCTAATACAACCATGTGATTCAGGCACTCCCATAGGATAAATATCCGGACAGCCGTGTATATAGATATAACGTCGCATTGTGTCCTGCTGTCCTAAACGATTTAAGCCCACTTCAAGACCACTCAGCCAGAGAATTCTTGTTAAAATCCAGTCTCGTTCAGGTGCCATTTTATGTAATTGTTCAGAATAGATTTCACCCGTTGGCCTGCGTGCTGTAAAGACTGTATTAATGGGATAATTATTACCAATCATTGCCCTGATAATATGCCAGCCTGCTGGAGTACAACCACTGCCCGACTGTTCTCCCATGCCTTTTTTTGCACTGGATATTTTGGCTTCAAAAAGAACCGTATTATGTTCAATCAACTTTAAGCACTGTTCAGCAATAGAAATATCAATATAGCGGTGCTTTAAATTATCAATTTCACTTTGTTTAATAATTTTTGCCTTCTCTTGCATATTTATAAGTATTTACAAGCAAATACTTATAAATATGCCATATTTTAAACACTTATTGTTTTTTTATCTATGAGAAAAAATCTAAAAACAGCCTGCAAGCCATTATTTTTGGTATACTTTTTGCTTAAACATTATTATTAGTCATAAAAATAACTTTAAATTAAACATTATGAACTCATATAACGAAAACTATACTCAAACTAATTCAAGCTCATCAATAGCCTGGATAATAAGCCTTATATTACTATTAAGCAGTCTTAGTGGTTGGTATTTTTACCTGCAGGCTGATAATGATTATAAAAAATCACAAAAGCAAAAACAAAGAATTCAAAAACAATATTCTCAAAAATCTGATGAGTTATATGAATCATGGGATAAAGTACAACAAAAACGGGATAAAAATTATCGGTTAATGATAAAAGTCGATCAATGCAAGCTTGAAACAACACTATTAAAGAACAAGCTAGGCCAGAATACTCAGGAAAATAGTGAGCTTTCCTCTTGTCAGCAATCTCTGAATAAAGCTCACTCTGATTTTAAAAATAAAAGATTAGTCACCAACAATACTGTCAAAAAAATGGCGACTGAGCTTAAACAATGTCAATTACAAATGACTTCCATAAAAAACGCTCCCATAGAAAAAGCAAAACCTGTAGAAGTGGATAGCATTAAAGCTTGTCAATCAGATCGTGAAAAATTTCAAACTCAAATAAAAAATAAACAACAAACAATTGCTAGATTACAAAAAGACATTAAACAGCTTAAAACAGAAAAAACATCCATTTCAGCAATGCTTGCCTCTATTTTCACGACAAATAAGAAAACAGAAGTGATACCTGAAGATAATAAAAATATTACCCCAAAACAACTAAACAATGAACTAAAAAAAGAAATTAATGATAAAAAAATTAATATTATCAGTCAAAAAGATGGTGCAATTGATATCAGCATTGAAAATGATCTTATTTTTAAACCAGGTGGTATACAAATTTTAAATAGCGGAGTCATTATTTTGCAAAAAGTGGCCAGGCTTTTACGTAGCTATCCTGATAGAAAGGTTCAAATTATCGGACATACTGATAATATCCCCGTACGTGCAGGCAACTATAAGCCTATTCTATCCAACTGGGAGTTATCTGCCATCAGAGCTGGTGCTATCATTCGATACCTGCAACACGGGACAAAAATTGCCCCACAAAGAATGATCTTACTAGGAGCCAGTCAATACCAACCTTTAGAAGAAGGTAATAATGATTCCATAAGAGCTAAAAATCGCCGCATAGAAATCCGTTTGTTGGCAAAATAAATACTACCTTTTACTACTTATCAACAAAACGCAGGGCATCATAATTTCCATCTGAGGATAATTGATAGCCCTCCCCTTGCATAATCAGCTGGGGGCTTAAAAATACAATATTGTCTTCATACCATAAAGAAGCGTAGGGCAATAATTGATCAAGTTTTTGCTGTAAGTTTCGATACAATTTCGCCTGCTCTATTATAAATAGTTCCTGTTCGGCCTCTTCAATCATTTGATCCACATCGTGATTATTCAACCTGCCTCGATTTGCTCCCGAGGGGGGTAGCGATTCACTATGAAAAACATAACGAAAGATATCAGGTGTTTTGATACCCACCCAAGTCAGGCTATACAATTGAAACTTGCCTTTTTTAATATCACCATAAAAAGTTCCCCAGTCATAACTTTTAATATCCACATCTATATAAACTTGTTTAAGTTGACTTTGAATAATCGTAGCAATACGAATACGAAAGGGATCACTGGAAGTTTTATAACTCAGCTGTAAAGGCTTTTCTTTTGAATAACCTAATTCATGCATAAGAGTTAAAGATTTTTCAAGATTTAATGAATAATTATTCATTTCCAGACCTGCCCAGTGGTAGGGAGGAAAAAAACTACTGGCTTTTATGGCGGCATTACCCAGTGCATATTGAATAATTTTATCCCTGTCCAATGCATAGGCGATAGCCTGACGTAATTTAAGCTGTCCTGTTTGTTCATCCTGTAAATTAAACCCCAAATAACTATAGTTTGAACCTTTTTTAGTCAGGTATTTTATATTCTGCTGCTTCTTTAGATAATTAATATGCTCAGGAGGCAGGTTATTCTGAATTAAATCCAGCTCACCACTTAATAATTTAAGTACTCGAACGGTAGGATCTTTTACTTTAAGAAATTCAAATAACTGCTGATCTTTACGCCTTGTTAAAAACAACTGCCCATCAAAAGGCCAGTGAGAAAACTCAAAGTCGCCACTACCAACAGGCTGTCGGTTAAAAGGATGTCCTTTATTCAGCAAGTCCACAGGCATAATACCTATAACAAGAAAAGCCGGAAACAGAGGATCAGCACGGCTTAAATGAAAATCCAGAGTTAAACTATCAATAATTTCAATACGATCTATATGCTTGAGAGAATTTCTATGGGGAGAAGCTCGCTTTTTATCTAACACCGCGTCATAAGTGGCTTTAATATCTGCACTGGTGAGTAATTTTTCATGATGAAAATAAGAGGGGTTAATAATGCTAAAACGATAGTGCTTTGCATTTATCTGCTGCCACCGGGTTAAACCTGGAATAGGTAGTTCATCTTCACCAAAATCAATAAGCTGTTGGTAAATTAAACGATTAATACGTCCGGAAGTTGCATCAGTAGCATATAGAGGATCTAGTGTGACAGGCGCGCTGGTAATGCCGAAGCGAATAATTGAGGTTTTATCTTCTTTTTCATTGCAGGACAGCAATAAAAAAGAAACTGCAAAAAAAACTATTACGAATAAAATCCGTTGTAACATAAAAACTAGTCCTGCCAGTTTTTATAAGGATTCTTGATTAACATGGAATTATAGTAACGCTTATCTTCTGATACTTCTTCACCCAGCCAGTCATGCATTTTAAAACTTTCATTTTCATGCTTCAATTCAATTTCAGCAACAATCAGACCTTCATTATCCCCGGAAAATTCATCAATCTCCCAGACATGCTCACCACTATAAACATAGTTACGGGTTTTCTCAATAAAAGGACTGTCACATAGGGTTTCCAGTAATTCTTTAGCATCTTCCATAGGAATAGGATATTCAAATTCCTGACGTCGAATACCCAGGGTTGCACCTTTGATATTAATATTTGATTTATCCGCTTCAATACGTACTCGTACTGAGGCTTTTTTTGAACCCACTAAATAACCCTGACTAAACTTAATACTCTTCTCAACCTGAGTACGCCAGTTATCATTAGCCAACAAAAACTTTTTTTCTATTTCTACAGCCATTCTAATTCCTCAAATAATGGTCGTTCGGGAATGGTGGTGGCAATGCGTGGTTTGGGGTGTGGTGTTCTGTTTCAGGGGACGCTCAAGGCCATCCATGGCACGCTATATGAAAACATCCATGTTTTCATAATCCCCTGAAACAGAACACCACACCCCAAACCACTCTTACGTCATTCCCTCTCTTGGGGCGTGAAGTGCAAGAGCAAGAAAAGAGCAAATGCCAGATCAAAAAAAAGCCAGATCAAACACTATAGATACCTGCTCTTAATCTTTAACCCTTAAGTGAGGATAAATACGGTGGGAGAGTGTGCAGAGGAGTGGTTAGCATCATTGGGGATTATGAAAACATGGATGTTTTCATATAGCGTGCCATGGATGGCCTTGAGCGTCCCCAATGATGCTAACCACTTCTCTGTGCAATCGTTTTCCAAAGTATTTATCCGAACACCCCCCCTTCTTTTATCTCTTGTTCTTTCTTTTATCTCTTGTTCTTTCTTTTATCTCTTGTTCTTTCTTTTATCTCTTGCTCTTCCT
>JADFVK010000301.1 GCA_015222495.1 Pseudomonadota bacterium | reverse complement strand
TCTGACGAATCTGTTCTTGCTGTTGCTTTATTTCAGTTAAATCCTGACATGAAGCAATAAAATGCCGGTGTTCTCCCTCATGATGAGGTAATTCAGCAACTGAGACAAAGATCGGGAATGTTTCTTTATCTTTTGTTTGTCCAATGACTTCCCGGTTAAGCTTAATAAAGTTTAATTCTCTTTTCTTATCATAATGTTTGAGGTAACTATCATGTCGGCCAGCACTTGAATCGGGCATTAAATGATTCACGGTTTGACCAATAATTTCATCTGCCATGTAACCAAATAATTTTTCAGCTGCCTTATTAAAGGTAAGTATCTTTCCCGTATCATCAATAGTTAATACTGCACTAACCATGGAATCGAGCATTTCCCGCTGCTCTTTTTCCTTCAATATGATTTCCTGCTGAGCTTCTTTTTCAGCCGTAATGTCCCAGAAAAGTCCCAACACTCCGGTTAATTCACCTGCATCGTTATAAACCGGAGTCTTAATCGTATGAACAAATATTTCTCTTCCGTTATCGATAAAATTTTCTACAAAATCATGTGTTTCCCCAGACAGCATAATCACCTTATCGCCACTCTGATAAATTTGTGCATTGTCGGGATGAAAATCAAAATCATTTTTACCAATAATATCTTCTGATTCGATCCCAAGGCTATCAGCATATCTCTGGTTACAAGAAAGATAAACTGAATTGGTATCTTTCAAAAAAACATTCATGGGTAACTTATCTATAAGCGTTTTATATTTATTTTCGCTGTCAGCTAATGCCTGATTTGCTTTTTTTATACCGCGAACATAAAACAACAAACCAATCGTTACTACCAGGAATATAGAAAGCAGAACAGCAATCATAGTAATGGTAAAAACACTTTTCGTACTGTAACCAGAAAATAAATGCTTACCAAACCACTTGTTATAAATCTTCTTATACTTCCCACTTTTCTTAACGGCATTAATACCGCGGTTAAGTTTTTCAAGAAGTTTCTTGTTTCCTTTCTTAACCGTCATAGACCAGCTCAATACCCGTAACGGATTGCCAACTACTTTCAGTTTATCTGATAGTTTTAATTGCTGACTCAGATAGAGAACAATCTGCTCAGGATAAATAAAGGCGTCAACCTTTCCATTTATTAACGCAAGTAATCCTTCAACGGGAGTATTCACCAGGTAACACTGAATTTCTTTAAATTGCTGTAAATAAAGATGAGTAATATGGTGATTAACACAGGCAACTTTTTTGCCGCTCAGAGAAGAAATATCCTGAATATCATACTGCCAGTTTAATACAAAGATTGATTCAGGCATTTCAAGAATAGGTACGGTAAAATCCAGGTAGGACTCTCGCTCAGTGGTAAACCCGGTGTCATGGATCAGATCTGCAGTACCCTCATCCAGCCATTTAAGAACATTTGGCCAATTCCCACTGTGTATGTACTGTACTTTGATACCCTGTGACTTAGCAACTGCAGTTGATAAATCGCGACCAAAGCCTGTCAATTGACCATTATCATCCAGAGTATTAATCGGAGGGAAATTATTGGATGAGGCTATCACCAATTTTTGACTATTATCGGAGGTATTGCTGCCTTCTATTTCATTTGCATAAAGGCTTGACGATAAAAAAACAAAATAGAGAAAACAAAATAAAACACACGCAAAAATTTTATGCAAAATCATATTAAAGAAATCAAATATTAACCTGTTAATCATTTTTTATCCTAACCTTCTTCCTTGCTTCTTTATTACGACTTTTATCTATAAATAACACTAAAAGCATATTGATAACGTGAATATTTATTTTTATTATATTAGTAGCTCTCTCGTATTATTAATATATCAAATAAATATAAACTATTTAACTTTATCCTCATCAAGCAATTTCCTTACCCGCAACAATATCTGCTCTAAGGTATAGGGCTTATGTAACCGTTGCTGATGCAACTTTTCATTCGCTAAACTCAAATTAAGATCATCACTAAATCCACTAGCCATCTGAATTTTTATTTTAGGGTAAAGTTTCGCTACTTCAGTTGCTAATTGATAACCATCTTTACCTGGCATAATGACATCGCTAAACATCAAATCTACAGAATTACTTTGCAGTATTTCCAGTGCCTGCTCAGCATTTTCAGCACAAAGTACCGTATAATCATAAGTCGTTAAAATTTCCTCAACATACTCCAGTAATGCAGTTTCATCATCAACCACCAATATGGTCTCTTCACCTGAAGGTAAATCTACTAACTCAGTCGAACATTTTTCCAGTTTTTCTTTTTCATTCTCATGATAACGAGGAATATAAATGATTACTCGAGTCCCATGTCCCTGCTCTGATTCGATATCAATTCCACATTGCGATTGCTGTAAAAAACCATAAACCTGGCTCAAACCTAACCCCGTTCCTTCTGTTCCTTTGGTAGTAAAAAAAGGTTCAAATATTCTGCTCTGAACTTCCTGACTCATACCTGTACCTGTATCTTCTAATGACAACAATACATAGTCTCCTGCATTAATATCCATGTTATGGATATCCTTATCCACAGGTTGCACATTCTCGCTAGTCAGAGTTAACCTTCCACCATCTGGCATGGCATGCATCGCATTGATACTCATATTCAGAATAGCATCTTCGAATCGGGTCGGATCCAACCACACCGGCCAGAGATTTTCTTGCAAATTCATTTCCAGTTTAATTCTAGGAGTCAGCGTCTTCTGTAACATATCCCGCATACCCTCAAGTAATTTATTAATATCGGTCGTTTCAGCAGAAGATGGTGCCTTACGTGAAAATTCCAGTAACTTTGTGGTCAGTTTTTTTGCACGCTCCCCGGCAGTAATAATTTGATCGCTATACTTAATTAGTCTGGGATTATTTCCAACAGCACTCTCTTTAAGAAGTCGAGAATAACCAAGAATAACACCTAACATATTGTTAAAATCATGCGCGATACCACCGGTAAGTTTACCTATCGCATCCATTTTTTGAGAATGACGTAAATTGTCTTCGTCTCTCTGTCTACTGGTAACATCTTCCACTAAAGAAGTCACAGCAATTACATTTCCATTATTATCAACTAATGGCGTATTGTGCCATTCACACATAATAACACGTCCATCTTTCGTCTTATTTTCATTGAGACTATAAGTGCCACCTTTATTGGCTAACAGAACTGCCCATATTTCATTAATGGCGGGACGAGCACTTTCAGGTAAAATTCGTTCAGTTATATGACAGCCTTTTACTTCTTCTTCACTAAAACCAAATATTTTTTGTGCAGCAGGATTCCATTCAATAATTTCAAAATCTGTATTCCATTCAATAATACCTACTGGTGATTGTTCACGGTGTAACAATAAACGTTGTTCAGTTTCCGACTTATCATGATCTAATTGTTTAATATTTTCAGCCATTTCCTGAGCCTGAAAACGTGCGGTAAAAGAATCAATTAAGGTATTATAAAAATCCTTACCTGATCGTAATGCCATTGCAGAAAAAACAATTATTGCAGCTGCTAATAGTGCATCATTACCACCACGCATTAAAAGCAACGGAACAGAAACAATTAATGATGGAGCAGTATAAAAATATAATGTTTTAATGCTGGATGAAAAAGCAGGAATAGATATTGAAATGATTGCTACTAACAATAAAAGACTGTAAAGACG
>JADFVK010000300.1 GCA_015222495.1 Pseudomonadota bacterium | reverse complement strand
GGACTTATTAACTCACCTGATGACACTTCATTAACAAGGTTCAAAGCATAACCCAACTGCTCAAGTAAATTTAACTCAAATATTCTTAAGGGTATTTCATATAGTTCAGAGCTATCATCATTATCAGAACATTGCACTAATGAATCCATTACCAGATAATAATTTGTAAATATCTCCTCACAGTCTGTATGACTGGGTAATAAGCGAATTAACAATTCATTAATATAATAAGCACAATATAATGCCCTACCCTTGAGTTTCCAGTTTTGATTTGTGACATCTGATATTAGTTCTATATTTTTAAGTGTAAGTAGATCAGTTTTTCCAGTGAGCGAAACGATTAATTTTTGAAAAGGCTGGAATAAAACCATTTGATTTTTTTTTGAAGCAGAATTTGCTTTTGTCTGCCCTTTAACTCCTTTAGCTACAGCGCTTATTTTGCCATGATTTTTAATAAAAAAATGAACAATTAAGCTGGAGTTTCGATAATTGAATTGATGAAGAATAACAGCCTGTTGATTGTCCAGATTAACTCTGGAATTCATCACTATATCCAAGACTTTTCAAAGCTCGCTCATCATCTGACCAACCATCTTTTACCTTGACCCATAGTTTTACAAATACTTTTTTTGCATATAGGTGTTCCATAGAAAGACGAGCCTGTTTACCAATCTCTTTCAACTGCTGCCCTTTATGTCCAATAATTATGCCTTTTTGATTGGCACGTTCCACCCAGATAATGGCTGAAATTTTAATTATTTCACTCTCTTCTTCAAAGGCTTCAACCTCGACGGCTACTGCATAGGGTACTTCCTGACCCAGTAAACGCATGATTTTTTCACGAATTAATTCAGCTGCAAGAAAACGATCACTCTTATCAGTTATTTGCTCTTCCGGAAAAAATGCTGCTGATAAATGAAGGTGTGATTCTATGTGCTTTTCCAGCTCCTCGATGTTATTACCCTTAGTGGCTGATATAGGTAAAACATGAGCAAACTTTAAACGTTGGCTGAGTTCATCCATAAAGGGAAGCAGCAGTTCTTTATTTTTAATTTTATCAACTTTATTAACAGCCAGAATAATAGGTTGTGTACATTTTTCCAGTAACTCCATGGCATATTCATCTTCTGGCGTAATTTTTAGTCTATCAACCACAAAAACAATGACATCAACATCCTGCAATGTAGTTATAGCCTCACGGTTCATATAGCGATGAATCGCACCTTTTTGATTTTGATGTAAGCCTGGTGTATCAATATACACAGCTTGTGCAGAAGAAGTAGTCTTTATGCCTAATAAACGATGACGAGTAGTTTGGGGTTTTTTTGAGGTGATACTCAGGTGTTGACCAAGAATAAAGTTTAATAAGGTAGATTTACCTACATTAGGGCGACCAATGATAGCCACATAACCACTTCGATAGTTCTTAGTAGTATGAACCGAATTTGTATCAGAAAAATCAAAAGTATCGGTAATATCCATAATTATTGTATTTTTTCCAACATCAATCCGGCACTTTTTTGCTCAGCAGCACGACGACTGCTGGCTTCTGCTGTCACTAATAATTTTAATTCCTTCACAGAACAATCCACCTGAAATATTTGAGCATGCTCTTTACCGTTGATAGAAATAACATGGTATTGTGGTAGTTCAAATTTTTTTGCCTGTAAAATTTCTTGTAATCGAGTTTTAGGATCTTTTAAATCCAGTGTTTTAATATTATCGAGTCTCTCTTTATACCAATTAAGAATACATTTTCGTGCAGATTCTATATCAGAATCTAAAGTGATTGCCCCAATAATTGCTTCCATAGCATCTGCTAAAATAGATGTACGACGAAAACCACCACTCTTAAGTTCGCCACCACCCAGTCTTAAATATTTGCCTACTTCAAACTGACGCGCAATACTCGCTAAAGTTTCACCTTTAACTAATAAAGAACGATAGCGGCTTAAATTACCTTCATCTTCAGTAGAAAAGCGCTGATATAATTCCTCAGCAATAACATAACCAACCACTGAGTCTCCTAAAAACTCCAGGCGTTCATTATTATTTTTAGCATAACTTCGGTGACTGAGAGCCAGTTCTAATAAACGCTTATCATTGAATGAATAATTTAATTTTTTATAAAGAGGAGTTAAATCAGTAATCACGAAATAGTTCAACTGATTTTGAACGCTCTATTACAATATAAACATTTCCGGCAAACTTAACTCTATCTTCATAATCAATATATACCGTTGTCATATCAGGCTCTTTTTTAATCTCAAAATCTTCTCTTGTTACACTTCTTACCTGATTAATAGTTAACCTATTTTCAATTAATCTCCACACTTCTCTTTTGTTCTTTTTCGTAATATTGGGCTCCTCTTTTAAACCTTCCAAAATACGATCCATTGTATACCCACCGATAATATAAGGTGATAAAATCATTCCAAGGTAAGCAAAAAATAGTAAAAGACTAATAACGACTATCCAGCCAGTTGCAGTAAAGCCTTTTTGACCTTTAAGCGATGAATTAAAATTCATTTTTTTTCTTAACATTTGTATTCCTTTTTTATTATTGCCTTACTTTATTGTCGAACCAATGCGTTCCCAGAACAGACCTTGCCCCATATCCCAATTAAACCAGATTAAAAATGCTTTGCCAACTAAATTATCCTCTGCTACTAATCCCCAAAAACGACTATCATGACTTTCATCTCGATTATCTCCCATTACAAAGTAATGTCCTTTAGGTACAACCAGATCAATATCCCCATTATTAAAAAATAATGAAAAAAACAAATGACTCATATCCGGTTTATTGGGTGTCATTAAAATATCATGTTCTGCACCTAATAAGTTTTCACTTTTATGTATTGCACCATCCATTTTCTTTCCAGACCCTTCTCCATGATAAGCACCTAACATCTTTTGTGGAATCAGTTGATCATTAATATAAAGTAACTTATTACGATAAACTACATGATCACCAGGAATACCAATCACTCGTTTAATAAAATTAATAGAGGGGTTTACAGGATATCTAAAAACTGCAACATCACCATTTTTAGGCTTACCTATATCTAGTATTTCAGTATTAAGTACTGGTAATCTGATACCATAACTGAATTTATTCACTAAAATAAAATCTCCAACCCAAAGGTTAGGCATCATAGATTGCGAAGGTATTCTAAATGGCTCAAAAATAAAAGAACGTAAAATTAAGACAATAAAGAAAATAGGAAATAAAGATTTTGCATAATCTACTAAAACAGGATCCGCTAAAATAGCATCTCTTTCCCTGGAAGTTAAATCAGCACCTTGTTGATCCATTTTATCCATCTGTTTTATACGCCGATCTTTTTCCCAAAGCAGTTTGTCTAAAATTAAAACTGCTGCAGAAATAAAAGTTAAGCTCACTAGTACTAGTGCTATATCAAAATCCATTAATTTGTTTCTCTCTTTAACCTGGAATTAATCTTTACCAATA
Source organism: Pseudomonadota bacterium (assembly GCA_015222495.1). GTDB lineage: Bacteria > Pseudomonadota > Gammaproteobacteria > GRL18 > GRL18 > GRL18. The sequence continues at coordinate 4,972 of JADFVK010000300.1, read as the reverse complement.
TGTAAAACAGCCAAAAATGCTTCCTGAGGAATTTCTACACTTCCCACCCGCTTCATACGTTTTTTACCGGCTTTTTGTTTCTCTAATAATTTTCTTTTACGACTGACGTCACCACCATAACATTTAGCTGTAACATTTTTACGTAAGGCTTTTACATTGGTTCTAGCTATCACCTTGGAGCCAATAGCCGCCTGAATAGCCACATCAAACATCTGGCGCTGAATAAGCTCTTTCATTTTCTCAGTCAATTCCCGTCCACGACTCAAAGATAGGTCTTCATGGATAATCAATGATAAGGCATCAACAGGCTCACCATTAATTAAAATATCCATTTTTACTAATTTTGATGCTTCAAAACGTTCAAAATGATATTCCAAAGAGGCAAAACCACGACTTACTGACTTTAATCGATCAAAAAAGTCTAAAACCACCTCATTCATAGGCATTTCAAAGGTCATATTAACCTGATTGCCCACATATTGCATTTTTTTCTGTACACCACGTTTTTCTATACACAAACCAATCACATTACCCACATATTCATGGGGTAATAAAATATTAGCTGAAATAATGGGTTCACGGATTTCACTAATAGTGGAAGGCGATGGTAATTTAGCTGGATTATCAACTTGAATCACTTCGCCTTTAGTGGTTAAGACCTGAAAGATTACTGTGGGTGCAGTGGTAATTAAATCCAGATCATATTCACGCTCCAGGCGTTCCTGAACAATTTCCATATGCAGCATACCCAAAAAACCACAACGAAAACCAAAGCCCAGAGCCTGGGAAATTTCAGGTTCAAAAAATAATGCCGCATCATTGAGTTTTAATTTTTGTAAAGCTTCCCGTAAACCTTCATAATCATCTGAAGTCACGGGAAAAAGACCTGCAAACACTCTGGGTTGGATTTCTTTAAAACCTTTTAAAGGTTCATCACAGGGGTTATGCGCAGAAGTGAGTGTATCACCAACAGGTGCCCCATAAATATCTTTAATGCCCGCAATCACATAACCTACTTCACCGGCAGCTAAAGACTCCTTAGCTTCACGTTTCGGAGTAAAAATGCCCACTCCATCGACACCATGGCTGCGTCCAGTAGACATAACCAGCATTTTTTCTTTAAGTTTTAAAGTCCCCTGCATCACACGAACCAGAGAAACCACTCCTAGATAGGAGTCAAACCAGGAGTCAATAATTAATGCTTGTAATGGCGCATCTCTATCTCCTTGAGGTGCGGGGATATGCTTGACTAAATATTCTAATAAGTCGACAACGCCAACACCAGTTTTAGCACTACATTGCGGTGCTTCCATAGCATCTAAACCAATTACTTCTTCAATTTCAGTAATTACTCGATCCGGATCAGCAGCCGGCAGATCAATTTTGTTCAGTACAGGTAAAACGTCCAACCCCTGCTCAATAGCCGTATAACAATTTGCCACACTCTGAGCTTCAACGCCTTGTGAGGCATCAACAACCAGTAATGCGCCATCACATGCCGCTAAAGAACGGGAAACTTCATAAGAAAAATCAACATGTCCAGGCGTATCAATAAAGTTAAGTTGGTAAATTTGACCGTCTTTTGAATGATAATCTAAAGAAACACTTTGAGCCTTAATGGTAATTCCACGCTCACGTTCAATATCCATAGAATCAAGAACTTGAGCCTGCATCTCACGATCACTTAAACCACCGCAAATTTGAATAATTCTGTCAGCTAAAGTGGATTTCCCATGATCAATATGGGCAATAATTGAAAAATTACGAATAAACTCTAATTCAGCCACTCAGATTCAAACCTTTAATGATATTATACAAGAATAAATAAAACGGATAATGATAACAAAAAAAGTAATAAAAGTAGAGTGCTTATTTAGCATTAATACATTTAGAAACTTTATTTAGGTAGTCTTCAAAACTGATTTTATCAAAAAAGTAATGACAAATTTCATTATCATCCTGATCGGTCAAAACAGGGATTAACAGAGTATATTTTTCCAGTAATTTAGGGTCCGTATCAATATCAAACACCTCTAACTGAATATTTTTATCATCAATGTATGGTTGTAAGAGTTGCAACATATCTTCACAGAGGTGACATTGTTGCCTATAATATAAATTGAGCTTTAATTTTTGACTCATAGTGGTATTTTTCTAAGAATAACAGGCTCAAATTGTATTTGAGATGTTGTATTTTTAACAGTGTACTTCGAATAAAGCAAACCTATAAATAAACCTGAGAAAGCCCCTATAATCGCCATTAAATCTGTATAGGAAGCCAGTCGGTTTTCAGCTAACTGACTTAACATAACAGCAAGACCAGCAAAAAAAATCATGCAAAGGATAGGCAGAAGGTATAATAGTAAGGAGCCTTTAAGTAAGGCTGATTCTTCTATACCTACTACAACTCTTTCACCTACCTCAGCCTTTAATGAATTTAAACAACGAAATGTGGCAATTTTATTACCCAAAAATTTACCTAGAACCTGTGTGCCACAACTATTTTTAACAGAGCAGTGCCCACAACTTGACTGACGTTGAGTTTCAACAAAAGCAAATTCACCTTCAACTTTAACAACCAATGCCTGTTCTTCAATCATCTGAAGATATAATCCTTTTGAGTAGTAGTTTTATCATTTTTTATTGTGCATAATTCGCATATAAAATTCAATCAATATAAGTATAAATCAACTAAAGTCAAAGTATAGATATGAATACTGAGTGTTATGACGTTGTTATTGTCGGAGCAGGTGCTGCAGGCCTAAGTGTTGCACTGGATTTGGCCAAACAGAAGTCAACTAATATTGCCCTGATTTCCAAAGGGCCTGTACATGAAGGTTCCACCTTCTATGCTCAAGGTGGCATAGCGGCTGTTCTTGATGAAGTAAATGATAGTATTGAATCTCATATTCAGGACACCATAAATGCCGGTGCCGGTTTATGCCACCAGGATAGTGTTCAATATACAATAGAAAATGGGAAGAGTGCAATTGAATGGGCAATTAACCATGGTGTTAAATTTTCCACAGATGATGAAACTGATGAATATCACCTAACACGTGAAGGTGGGCATACTCATAGAAGAGTCATTCATGCAGCTGATGCCACCGGTAAAGCCATATCACAAACTTTGTTACAGCAAGTCAAACAGCATTCCAATATAAAATTATTTGAACATCATCTGGCGGTTGATCTTATTCTTACACCTGACGCTAAACAGTCACAAGTTAAACAATGCATAGGCCTGTATTTACTAGATACAAAAATTAACCATGTTATAGAAATATCAGCCAAGTTTACTGTTTTAGCCACTGGCGGTGCAAGCAAGGTTTATCTTTACACCAGTAATCCAGATAGTTCTACCGGTGATGGCATAGCTATGGCCTGGAGAGCTGGGTGTCGCATTGCTAATATGGAATTTAACCAATTTCATCCGACATGTTTATATCATCCAGAAGCTAAATCATTTCTGGTAACTGAAGCATTACGCGGTGAAGGTGCAAAACTCAAACTTCTTGATGGAACGCCGTTTATGCATAAATTTGATGAACGAGAAGAATTAGCCCCCAGAGATATTGTCGCACAGGCGATTGATTATGAAATGAAGCGTACCGGCTCAGACTTTGTCTATCTTGATATTACCCATAAATCAGCGGACTTTATTAAAGAACATTTTCCCACTATTTATAAGCAATGTTTAAAATTTGGTATCGATATTACTAAAGAATATATCCCTGTCGTACCTGCAGCTCACTATACCTGCGGTGGTATTATGACTGATCTCAATGGGCAAACTGATATTCAAAATTTATATGCCATTGGTGAAACAGCCTTTACAGGCTTACATGGTGCTAATCGTATGGCCAGTAATTCCCTTTTGGAATGTCTGGTATTTGGTAGAGCAGCAGCTAAAAAAATCACCTCAGAACTTACAGATTATAATTGCGAGCCTATACTTCCCCCCTGGGATGACAGCCGTGTAACAGGTTCAGAAGAAGGTGTCGTTGTGACTCATAACTGGGATGAGCTGCGTCGTTTTATGTGGAATTATGTTGGTATTGTTAGAAAAAATAATCGTTTATTACTGGCCAGACACCGTATTAACCTTCTAAAACGTGAAATTGATGATTACTATCGTCAGTATCTGATTAATGCAGATCTCATTGAATTAAGAAATTTGGTTACTGTGGCTGAGTTGATCATTAATAGTGCCATGCAAAGAAAAGAAAGCCGCGGCTTACACTATACTCTGGACTACCCTTATAAAGATGATAAAAAATTTCTCAAAGATACCATCTTGACACCTCCTCCATAAATTAGTTTAGATTTCATCATCTTTTGTATCCACATGAGTATTCAATTTTTTTAACCTTAAGTATCTTTTCAACTGCCAGAAATAATTATCAGTGACACTAGTGGCTGTAATTAGGAGGTGATAATTTCCGGAAAAGAAACCCTGACTTGATAACTCTTTTAAATTTAAAATCACTAAGTGTTCAGTTAAAATCGTTTCAGGTAAAATAGTCGCTTTTAAAATCTTTGAATTATTTAACTGCACAAAACACCAGTCCATATCCGTAAAAACCAGTTTATCAATAGATTTAGGATGATTTAATAAGAGGTGCTTACGAAACATAAATTGAAAATAGAACGATAGCAGCAATATCAGGACAACAATCATCCAGTTAGGAATAGGTAATAGTGCTAATGATATTAATAGTAAGATAAAAAAGCCTAAATATACTTTTAATAACAACTGAGCAGGTTTTAAATCAAGAATCAAACCACTAGAAGGTAGTTTTTCCAGTTGAATTTCCGCTAGTTGTAAATTTAATAATTCTGCTTTCATCTTGATTCTGTTCTATCTGACATCATATATATATTAAATATTTGTAACTACTCAGTCTAAATTAACAAAAGTCTTGTGGTTGCTTGTTTTTAGTACTTAGAACTGTCTGAACGTAGTGAGTTT
>JADFVK010000299.1 GCA_015222495.1 Pseudomonadota bacterium | reverse complement strand
GTCTTATCAGCTGTACCGTGAACCAGCAAAACCGGGCACTTGACCAAACAAGTCGTATGCATCGGGGCAATGGCTTCGTATCGGTGACCAATAACCCGCTCCACATAATGCAGAACGCCTTTAACAAACAACTTAGGTAATGGAAACCGCCCCAAATAGCGGCGCATCATCCATTCGGGATGGGCAAATGTTGCAAGACTAATTACTGCAGTAACATCATCTCGCCTGGAGGCTTCAAGCAGTACCGCGGCAGCGCCGACGGAATGACCCAGCAACACAAGCTGATCATTTTGCAGATTTCCCTGACGCTTGATCCAGTTGATCGCCTCAGATATATCTTCGGCAAATCGTGGCATTGAGGAGAAATTATCGTCATCACTACGCCCATGATTGCGTGCATCCAGTAATAGCACATTCATCCCGGCGCGGTATAATGGCACAGCCAGTGGCAACATCAACTCTGCATTCGACCCCCATCCATGCATAAGGATGACAGTGGGGGCCGTAATTTTATCCGGGGTCGTTGCCGGCAACCACCATGCGAAAAGCCGCTTGCCACGTCTGGTTGGAATATTAATGTCGTGATAGCTTATGCCAAAATCGGCAGGGCTTCCCTGTTCGATAAGTCTCGGGGCACGAAATCCGATATGAATAGCCTTGTGAATAGCAAAGAGTGCGGCGACTATTGCCAATATTAAGAGGAGAGTAACATTCATGTTTTAATGGGGTTGGTGACAAATGCTAATACTAATAATTCTAATTTGTTACCGACTCCTTTTATTCAAATGAAGTTTAGTCTTTATTATATTTGTTCATGATACGTAACGCCCGCATAAAGCGCGCGAGGTACGAGCGTCGTTTGTTATAGGGCTTCTGTAGATTCTTGCTCCTCATTAGCAACCCCCTCTAGATCTTTAATTTCAATATATAGCGCAATCAAATGTTCAATAGTTAGGTCTAGTATTGGTTCATACATAAATGAATTGAGATGTATGTTTGAACTAACAGTAATACTGACCTTTTCCAGACTTCTGAGTGCATCACCTGTGGGCTGCTCGGCGGAATACTGTTTTATCAGTGCCCCAAATTGACTAAAGGACTGACACCAATAATTATTATCGGCTTTAATTACTCTTAGCTCATTCGTTATAAATATCTCAGATTTCAATCGAATAGCTATAGATAGGAGAACTTTATCCTCTAAGTTCAGGCCATCATGTTCATTTCTAGATGATATTTCATCCGCCTTCTCAAAGAGAAGCTCAATAAGTGGCTTGTTATTAGTAATTGAGTGTTGCGTTCCAAATACGCCATTGTAAATAGCTATGTATTCACCAGCTGTAATTTGTGCAGTATCACTCTTCCAGTGCAATAAGCTTGTTAGTTTTAAGTAGTCAGCATCTTCTTCACCTTTCGTATACTCAACGATATTCCTAGTGAAAGGTACTGTAGCACACAACACAAAATCATTATTTTCGATCTGTCGCTTCCAAATGTTAACGAAATAGTTCTTTATGCCCTCAGCCTTTGAAAGACCTATAGAGCTGCCATTTCGATTAGCCATCATACAACGGTTTCTGTGGACAAAATTATTTGCCAGAGTTCTAAAGAAGTCGAAATTGTGTGTAAGGATAATTTGTGAGAAATAACTTGTATCAGCAATGTCTTCTAAATACTGAACAATTGCATGTTTATTTTTATAGTCAAACGAGTCTGCAGCATCATCTATGACAAATAGCGTTTCCCTCTGATCACGTTTTCTATCTTCTACTTCAAATATAAAATTCAGAAGATATAGCGCACGCTTTTCACCTTGACTAAGTGATGTAACTTGACTTCTTGTGCAGTCAACCTTGTCTTCTCCATCTTTAAAGGTGAACTTTAATTTTGCCTTCTCTCGCCCCAATGTGGCTTCAGCCGGATTAAAAAGAGATAACGTGAATGGCATATCAACAAATCTATCATTGAAAAGTTCAATTGCCCTAGACCAGTTTGGGGCTTCTAAGGCTGCAGCCGACTCAATTTCTTCTACCTCCTCCTTATTTGCTTCGTAGGTAGAAAGAAGACTAGCTGTTTCCGTACAGCTTAGAACATAATAAGCCCAAAGCTCTGTTTTAAAATCTTGCTTATTTTCCTTCTTTATTCTAGTCAAGAGATATTCAATTTCTTCTGTAGATAGTCTTTCAAAAAGATCTGCAAATGCTTGAGTTTGTGCATTTTTTGCCAGACTATCCCTAATTTTCTTTAACTCTTCATCACTGTCAATCGACTCATGAACAGCTCTAATTTTTTCTTGAAGTTGATCGTGGTCAATTGACTGCTCATCCCCTAAGAGGTGTACCTTATGGCCACCATCAAAAAAACCATTTTTGCTCAGAGCTGAAAATGAACTATCTGCTTTTAAAGGGTTAAACACTCCTCTTTTATATATTGTCCCAGCCTTATCAAATAGCTCCTGATATCTGCTATTAAATTCATTTGCTTTCTCGATGAATTCTCGACTTTCTAGAATGGCTGCAGCTTTAGGGTCAAATATTTCCTCGTATACAAAGCTACTCAATTCTTCACCAACAACAATTTCACTGGCTAGTTTAATGCACTGAATAAAATCATTATCACCAAAATCTTTGGTTAGCTTATCTTCTAGCTCGGATTTCTTTACTTTTGATTTCTTCTGGAGCGCAGAGATTAACTTAGATTTAATCTTCGTTAATTCTTTTACTAATGAATCGTACCTTGACTTACTTTCTTCATTGACCAAAATGTTTGTAACTGCATCATTATCTGAGCCAATGTCAATTTCAGACTTAAGAACATATATTTGTTCCTTCTGTAATTCAGAATTATCAGCTTCGACGGTACAACTTGACTGCCGATTAAACCGCTCTTCCTTTGGCTGCTCCCCTCTTGATAGAGTTTCAAAAGTTCTAGAGAACGACGTTTTCATTAATCCATTTGGCGCATATATGGCGTATGCCTTAGCTTGATTAGGGTTGCTTGTAAAATCAAAGGTTTCATCAAATGATGAGATTCCATAGCAATTTGACAGTTGTACTTTTAGTTTTTCCATTACTATCCCTTTCCTTTTCACCACTGAACTATCAGATTGGCTAGCCCTATAACGATTAAGCTCAGTTGACCCAAAAGCAAGCAAAGCGCCGCTTTTGGAGGTCAACTGGAGTGCCTTGTTAGATTTTTTAATTATCATATAAGCTAAGTGCGAAATGGAATATCGCCATATGCCCATACAACTGTTCCTAAAATTAT
>JADFVK010000001.1 GCA_015222495.1 Pseudomonadota bacterium | reverse complement strand
ATTTCTTTTCAAAAAAAATGGAATATAATCCAGTAATTCATTGGAGTATGTTTTGTGGTATATGCGGCATGTTTGGCTTCCCATGAAGCCTGTCGACAGATGTTACACTTTGATATAAGTCCAGCCATTTTGCAGGCTAGAAATAATCTCATTTATGACTGGCCCATGAACCTTAACTCCAGGTAATAACTCAATATTTTTTCCAGAAGATTTTAAACGCTTTATAGTATTTGTGCAGGCCACAAATTCAACATTATTATACTTTAGCATCATATTGGATATACGTTTCTGATAAGGCGTTTTATCTTTACGCAATAGATCCATGCCATAAGAATTAGCCAGTATATGGACTTCACCCTGTTGATTCATCTCATCAAAATGAATCAATAAGGATTCAGCTTTTGTCAGTGCCTCATCAAATAAAGCCCTGTCATTTTGCGCCAGATGAATAATAATTTTATTATCCTGCGGTTTGAGCTGTTCTAATTTTATTCCTAATAGATGACTGGAGTTGTTCACAGTAGTCGTATTAATATAACCATGGGAATACCAACCGGAAGCAAGGCCAACACTTAGAATCAATGAAGCAGCCAGACTTGATGACATCAGATTTTTTTTACTACATGGTCTAATTTTATGTCGTACTGGCGGACTTACAGAGGCATAACTAGCTCTTATATTAATTTTAATATCCTGTAATTGCTCAACTCTATGTAGCAATTCAGCATTATTTTGTATCTGTAACTCAATAAACTGGGTATCTTTTTCATCCAGTTCATTATCTAGATAGGCATTAAGCATTTCTTCGGAAATGATTTTAGACATTACCTTTCTCCAAGCTGTGCTGTTTATGCAGATAAACAACCCGGTTTTTATTGTGTAACTTTTCCAGCATTGCATTACGGGCACGATTCAAGCGACTCATTACTGTTCCAACAGGAATTTCCAATACTTGTGAAACCTCGTTATAACTCAAACCTTCCAAATCAACCAGACTGATAACCTGTCGCTGTCCCATGGGTAATTCTCCAATAGCTTTGCGCACCCGTTGTATCACTCGTTCACGTTCGTGGATGTATTCAGGACCTTCATTACTCAAATGGACGTATTCATCAATATCGATGAACTCTTTTTGACGTCTAAGATGATCTCGCCAGACATTATTCAAGATGGTTATAACCCAGGACTCAAGCATGTCCGGCTTTTTAAGCTGTTTTAAGCTCAGTAAAGCCTTGGTCAGGGCATCCTGAACTAGATCATCTGCTAACATTTCATCATGACACCATGAGAAAGCAATGCGAAACATCTTATTTCTACAAATTTCAAGTTTTTGTTCTAAATGCCTGTTACGTAAACAATATTGCAATATTGACATACAAAAAATTCCTACTTTTAATCTATAGACGTTTGCTAGATAGATTTTATTCCATTTATTTTAAATTTTAGGCAAAAAGTAAATTACCATAGTTCTGGATAAGAATCCAAAATTTTATATTAGTAATATGAAATGGCTGCTAACTGGAAATTTAAGGTTGAGTCAAATTAACTCAAAATTGCGGGAGTAGGTCAAAAGTGTATTGGATAAAATGACTAATTACGTTCAATGGATACATTTTCAGCTTCCACAGAAAAATTGGATAAGATTTACCTAATTTATCACCTCTTTTTTATTTTTTCTTTTTAGATTTACCCTTAGTTTTTTTCTTTTTATCTTTCTTTTTATCTTTTTGTTTTTTCTTTTTGTGCTTAGAATCTTTTTTCTTGTCTTGAGTAGTAGTATTTTCTGGTTTGCTTTGGACGCTTTGAGCATTCTCATCAGGCTGTTTAGCAGAAACGGTAATTTTTTTATCTATGTTGCTCTGCCCGGATAATAACTTCTGATTGTCCAGTAATTGTTTAACATTAGATTTTAAAGTGTTAGCTGATGTTTGATTAATTCCAGGAACTAGGCATAATTCATACACACTAGAATTCATTAAACCACTAACACTGTTGATTCCATGTGATGTTAATAGTTTAGCTTTTACTGAACCAACACCTTTTATATCTGTTAATTTTAAATCTGTCACCACTATCCCCTTTAGATAAATCAAATTTATAAATTTAAACGAGCTTAACTTACGCTGCTACTGAGCTTAAAACATTTCATTGCTTTAGTAAAATCATCCATTGATGAGAATACATTTTGGATTTTCTCATGAGAGGTCATATCGTTGATGGGGAAATATTCCATTACAATGTATTGAAAAAATTCATCGTTCTTTAATAGTTCTTCCAATGCTATCTCTTTATTATTGTTTTAGATTTTATTATTTTATCAAAAGATATGCAGGATTGTTGTAAGTATTAACCCTATTAATGATACGTGATTAACCACTGGCAAAGCTAAGTAAACATAATTTTACTCTTACCTTAACTTTGAGGAGGAGTATCAAGGATATGATTTCAAATGCAGCCCTTATTTAATATGAAACAATTGGAAATAGCAGCTTACTGGAAATGGAAATAAAAATAGCACTTTTACTAACAGTCTACAATGACCACTAAATAACATATTGTCAGATCAGATTGAGCCTTAATTATGAGTCTGTCAGATTGAGTTTTAGCTAATACAAATAAGGGCTGAATATAACCTATACTTTTGTAAGTGTATATCGATCATACTTACCCTGCAGGCTTATTATAAAAATTTATGCTATATTAATTGTAGAGACTTGGCCTATTATTGAGGTGATACTATGAAAATACTAGCTTCTGTAGATTTTTCAGATATTACAGAAAAAGTGTTGGAACAATGCAAAATACTGTCAAAAGCAATGACAGCAGAAGTTTTTCTGGTTCACGTTGCAGAAGAAAATTCTGAATATATTATTTATGACTATGGTTATAATTATGACTCATCCGTGATGATATCTTCTCTTGAACCCTCTGAAATACGCGATCAGCTTGCACAACGCTTTCATAATGAACATAAAAACCTGCAGGAATATGCTGATGAATTACGAAAAGAAGGTGTTAAATGTACAGCGTTAATGGTTCAGGGGCCATGTGTTAAAATGCTGCTCAATGAAGTTGATAAATTATCTGTAGATTTTATCATTGTAGGATCTCATGGAAAGGGTGCCATTAGTCAGATTTTATTAGGCAGCACAAGTAAAGACTTAATCAAAGAGTCACCTATCCCCATCTATTTGGTATCTGCTGATAAATGATGACCTTTTTTTAATGAGGTAACACAAATACCTGATATGTTGATCATTGGAAGTTTAGCTATCAACTTGGTGTTGATATAGGTACTCAGGAACCCGCTTCAATAGTTACCGAAGTTGGTACAGCATTCTGGTATGGCTTTGCACTGGGGGATATACTAGTTTATATTCCTCTCCTACATATTAGATTGATTGATTACAATCTCTAAAAACAAGTCATGACTCAATAGGAAACAGCTGATGAGTATGTAAGTCTTTTGCAATGACGCACAAAACCATATCCTGCTATCAGTAGCAGATAAACATTTTTTATTTAGTATAAATATTAGTACCTATCTAAATCTAACCCAAACTCAAAACTATCTATTTTTATTCCTTCTGGAAATGCTTTTACCAGACGTTTTTCAAATTCAGTATAGATTTCTACTTTATGTTGTTGAACATCATAATCTCGGCTGTGTTCGCTGACACCTTCCAGATTAATATCCATTTTAAACTCAACATTGGGTGCTATTTTAATATGTGACATTATTAACTCCTTTGTAGAATTAGCTTCTTTAAAAGCTGAGAAATTGTCTCTGCCTACATTTTAACTATGCGCCTTTTATTTATTGATGTCTATTATGCATTGGAGATGTTAAGGGAGCTATCTTTAGATAAGTTGGTTATTTTTTGACTACATTACTACCTTTTGACCACCCTCGCCCCTTATTCGAACCATGTAGTTTGCTGGATCTTTTATCTTTATTAGTTTTTCCTTTAAATTCTGTTGATATCTGTATATCTTCATCCCCGTTACATTTAAAGTTCACTGTTGGTATACCTTTTTCCATTTCAATATGAGTTATCGTTATAATGAGTTCTTTATTATCATGGTTTACATGAAGCTTATCCCCTTTTTTTAATTTTGATAGTTTTACATTATCCTTTATCACACCCCATAGCCCCCTGTGTTTACAGTAAAAACCTAAACCCAACATCACAACATAGTGTTAAGTTATTGATTTATCCACTAGCTGATAATTGTACTGAAAAAGTAAATATTAGGGTTCAATTATGTATTGTTCTTGTCAATAGGGAATTTAGCATAAATCTTTATCTTATTGATATTATTAATAATTTAATTTAAAGAAATTTTAATTGTACAAAATTTGAGCAAATAATATGTAAGCTAATAATACCACGACATAGAAATGATTATTCAAACTTATTAACAAAGTTATCCACAGAGCCTGTGGATTAAGTTCTACTGTTTTAGTAAACAATTACATCAGAGTGTCATAGCATTAATTACGATACCTTTGAATTTAGTTTATTTACGATGACTTTAATTATGAAAAAATAGAATTGGCAGAAGTTAACAAAGGTGAGTAAAATAGTGTTATTTTATTTAATCAATAATTAAGAGAATATGTAATTTATGACGCTACTAATTACTACTTTATTACTTATCTTTTTTCCAGGTATTGTTTCTGCACAGGGAATTAATGCTGACTCAGAAAGTGTAACTATAGCTATCAATCATGATGATGGAGGTAAAAAAGGTAAGCGACATATGCTTAATTTGCAAAGAGCCTTAAATGAAGGTGGTTGTAATACAGATCTATATGAAACTTCCAAGTCTGTACCACCGCAGTTTCTCTTCGATTCCAGGCCATCCTATATCGTCAAGAAGGAAATGCCTGACTATCAATTTGTTGCTAGAGCAAAGACATTATACGGGGCATTAAATGTACGTGGTGCTGTTTTGGTGCAAGCTTCCAGAGGCATCACTGATCTCTCTTTGCTCAAAGGCGAATGGGTTGGTTTTGTCAGTAAAAAATCATGGTCCGGTTATATTTTACCTGCACAGTTATTACAAGAATCTGGGATAGATGAGAGCAGTAATACGTTTTATCCTATTGATAATCATGTTGGGCCAGTAAGTGGATTGCTCCATAGGGATGTTACTGTTGCTATTATAGCGGAACCTCTTGCAGAACGTTGGGCGGAGAAAAATGGTTTATCAATCGTAGCTGTTTCAGGTGCTGTTGAGACGGGAGGATGGTGGATGCACCAAAGTGTTTCAGAAAAATTAACTGAGAATTGCACACAAGCTTTGGTTAAATTGGAACGTTCTCAGCACAAAGCATTACCTGCCTGGATTGATGGGTTCGTAATTACTAAATAGGAAAAAAGGTTACACTGACACCGAAATACGTTCCACATTTTAAACCGGGTAAAGAACTACGAGAAAAAGTGAATAGGAAGCAAGGGCTCTTGTGAGCTCTTGGTGCGATATAAAAGGCTCAACCTACAAATGAGTACTACCCTACTCTGCCAATAACAGACTTTTTAGGTTTCTCTTGCATATCATGTAAAGTATTATCGATACCAATTTGAACTCGCATTAATGCCATGCTAATTCCATTGATTTGCAGATTATGATCTTCTAACTGTGTTCTGGTAGGTGCAGTGTGCACCTAAATTGCATAAGTGTTATATTTATTTATGTGGTTTTGCTTTGTCATATAAATCATCAAAAATTGCTTTAGCATCATGTAAAGTACAATTAATTTCTGATATATTTTTAATGTTCACTTTTTGTTTATTTGATAAAGCCTGAATACTCATTGCACCCTGAACAATAAAGTTGACATCTCTTGTTATCATTTTGTTTCTTTCGTCACTTGTCATGATATTGTATTCCTATTACAAAATTTATATTTTAACTCATGGTCCTGGTCTGCATCAGGGCTATGTTCTAAGATTTTATTCCTATTTATACCCATTACGGTACCATGAAGAACGAGCTTGGCTAAACAAAGCCTTAGCTTGACGTTCTTGAGCTTTCACT
>JADFVK010000065.1 GCA_015222495.1 Pseudomonadota bacterium | reverse complement strand
GTGAAGTAGTTCGTATTCGTTTAGAATACCTGGATGCTGATTAATCTATAAAAGAGTTATTAAGTAATTAAAAATCTTTCTCTGATAGTACCGAATTTCTTTGATTCGGTACCATTTCTTAAACAAATCCCCACTTCTGAATTACCAGAATTAAATGCATTTTCTACAATTCTTTCTCGTGGAAAAGTTAGTAATTTAATCCCATTTGATGATTTTTATTCATGTCTGTTTAATACATTCGGAAGCTCTTCATCTAATAATATAGACCTATTACCCACTGCCAGTATGTCTTATCTTGCTGATAAGCTAACGACTTTGTCAAATAAATGGGTTATGCGTGCTGATCCCTGCTTTATGGCTCCCGATAGAGATCAATTGATACTGGCTGAAAATAAGCTTGATATTTCTCTTAAAGAAGCAAAACAATTAATAGATGAAATTAACCAGTTTTTTACTCAATTTGATGAAGAAAAATTCTGGTCATTAGAACTTGGCTCAGCAGATCGTTGGTATATAGTCTCTGAAAAGCCTCTTAATATTGAATGTTCAGCACCTGAAAAAGTCCTAATGCAGTCAGTTAAACCTTTTTTATTAAAAGGCAAAGATAGCCCTCATTGGATAAACTTATTCAATGAATTTCAAATGATTTTGCATAAAAGCTCTATTAATAAAAAACGCTTAGAACAAGGGCAAGCTGCTATTAATAGTGTCTGGTTTTGGGGGGCTGGGGAATCTATTGATAGCTTAGATGAGCCACAAATTAATAATAAATCAAATCATTGTGTTTATAGTAATAATATTATTGCTAAAGGTTTATGCAATCAGCAGCATTATGAATATAGACCATTAACTGAACATTATCAGACAGATGATAGTTTTCTAAATGTCACCTATATTATTGAAGATTTCTCTCAGGCTATGCAACAAAGGGACATTTTTAGCTGGGTTGGCTTATTACAACAATATGAAGAAAATTTCTTAATACCTATTCTTAAAGATTTAAAATCAGGAAAAATTAATGAAGTTAAATTTATTTCACCTAGTGGTAAAAATTTATTAATTACAAAAAAATTAATAAATCGGTGGTGGAAAAGAATTCAACCATATTACACACACTTAACAGCTTAAATTCTAAATTTAAAAATTCTGGAAACTATTTAAAAAATGCTTAAATCAATCACTCAACGAATTGCTGAAGAACTTGCGGTTAAAGAATCACAGGTACAAGCCACTATTAACTTATTAGATGGAGGTGATACGGTTCCTTTTATTGCCCGTTATCGTAAAGAAGTTACAGGTAGTCTTGATGATACACAATTAAGATTATTAGATGAACGTTTGAACTATTTACGTGATTTGGATGAACGTAGAGAAGTGATTATAAAAACCATTACTGAGCAGGGAAAATTAACTGACCTGCTTAAAAAGAGTCTATATGAAGCTGAAACAAAAACTCGTTTGGAAGATTTATATAAGCCCTATAAAGTTAAGCGTTTAACTAAGGCACAAATTGCCCGTGATGCCGGATTAGAACCCCTGGCAGAATCTTTATTAGATAATCCAACACTGAATCCTGATGTTGAAGCTGAAAAATATATTAATAATGATAAGTCTATCAGTACAGCGAAAGATGCACTCGATGGTGCAAAACAAATATTAATGGAAGGCTTTGCTGAGAATCCTGAATTAATTGGTCAATTACGTGAATACCTTTGGGAAAATGGTCTAATGGTTTCCAAAGTCGTTAAAGGTCGGGAAGAGGCTGGCAGTAAGTTCTCTGATTATTTTGATGCTCAGGAAAATCTCAATAAAATGCCCTCACATCGTATCCTGGCATTATTTCGTGGCCGTAAGGAAGGTTTTTTAAGTATTAACACAGAATTAGATGAGGGTGAATTAAAGCCTGCACAATTGTCAATTATGGAGCACAAAATTGCTCAATTTTATAACATAGACAATAAACAAAGAGCTGCAGATGCATGGTTAATGGAAGTGGTGAAATGGACCTGGCGTATTAAAGTTAAAACTGCTTTGGATATGGATGTTAAGAAACGACTCAGAGAAATAGCTGAAGAAGCCGCCATTGATGTTTTTGGTGAAAACTTAAAAGATTTATTATTAGCAGCACCTGCAGGACAAAAAATCACCATTGGATTAGATCCTGGTTTAAGAACCGGTGTTAAAGTTGTGGTAATTGATGAAACGGGTAAATTTTTAGATGATGCTACTATTTATCCTCATGCACCCAAGCGACAATGGGATCAATCTATTCATGTTCTGGCAGCTTTGGCAGAAAAGTATAGTGCAAAGTTAATTAGCATTGGTAATGGTACAGCCTCAAGAGAGACTGATAAATTAGCAGCTGATCTGATTAAGCAATACCCACAGTTTAAACTCAGTAAAATTGTAGTTTCTGAAGCAGGTGCATCTGTTTATTCTGCATCTGAACTGGCGGCAAATGAATTTCCTGATCTGGATGTATCCCTGCGTGGTGCTGTTTCTATTGCCAGAAGATTACAGGATCCCTTAGCGGAACTGGTTAAAATAGATCCAAAGTCTATAGGTGTAGGGCAATATCAACATGATGTCAGTCAGGTACAACTGAGTCGTAAATTGGATGTTATAATTGAAGATTGTGTTAATGGTGTTGGAGTTGACCTGAATACTGCATCAGCACCCTTATTAGTACAGGTTTCTGGTTTAAGTGCTACCATTGCCAGCAATATAGTCAGTTATAGAGAGCAAAATGGTGCATTTAAAAACCGTAAACAATTACTTAAAGTCCCAAGATTGGGTGATAAAGCCTTTGAACAATCCGCTGGCTTCTTACGTGTAATGAATGGTGATAATCCTCTGGATGCATCAGCTGTTCACCCTGAAACTTATAATGTAGTTAAAAAAATTGCTCTGCATCAAAACTGTGATATCAGAAAATTAATAGGTGATGCACAATTTCTCAAATCTCTTAATCCTGCTGATTATACGGATGAAACATTTGGTGAATTAACTATAAAGGACATTATCAGCGAGTTAGAAAAACCTGGTCGTGATCCTCGTCCGGAATTTAAAACAGCTGAATTTAAAGAGGGTATAGAAGAACCTAAAGATCTAAAGCCTGAAATGATTTTACAAGGTGTAGTCACAAATGTGACCAATTTTGGTGCCTTTGTTGATATAGGTGTTCATCAGGATGGTCTGGTACATATTTCTCAATTAGCGGATAAATTTGTTAAAGACCCGCGAGATGTTGTCAAAGCAGGGGATATTGTTAAAACAAAGGTTGTTGAAATAGATTTAAAAAGAAATCGAATTGCATTAACTATGCGTCTGGGTGAAAAAATACAAAAACAAGATAAACACATCGTAGAGCCATTAAAAACTAAGCGTCAAAAGAAAATTGCTCAGCAAAAACCACCGGAAAATAATGCTATGGCTGCAGCCTTTGCCAAGCTGCGATAATCTATATCTAATACTAATGAATTTTCTTACAAATTTTAATAGTATTACTTGCTTTAATTAAAAACATACCTTAGAATAACCAACAAATTTACTAAGGTATTATTTTATTATTATCTTTCTAGTCCTTTTATAAAAGCTAGAAACAATCCATAGGAGAAATGGACAATGAGCGTATTAGTAGGCAAGGCAGCACCAGATTTTACAGCCAATGCAGTAATGGGTGATGGCGAAATAAAAGCAGACTTTAATTTTGCTGAGCATATTAATGGTAAATATGCAGTATTATTCTTTTACCCTCTTGATTTTACATTTGTATGTCCTTCTGAATTAATTGCTTTTGATCACCGTATTGAAGAATTCACAAGTCGTGGTGTTGAAGTAATTGGTTGTTCAACTGATTCACATTTTACACATAAAGCATGGAGAAGTACTGCGATAAACAATGGTGGTATTGGTGAAGTTAAATACCCACTAGTTGCTGATCTGCAACAATCTATCTGTAACGACTATGATGTTGAAGTTGGTGGTGGTGCTGGAGAAGATGGTGTTTATAATCGCGGTGCTGGTATTGCATATCGTGCTTCATTCCTGATTGATCAGTCTGGTGTTGTACGTCACCAGGTTGTTAATGATCTCCCTCTTGGTCGTAATATTGATGAGATGTTACGCATGATCGATGCACTGCAGTTTACTGAAGAGCACGGTGAAGTTTGTCCAGCTGGCTGGAACAAGGGTGACAAGGGTATGACTGCAACTACTGAAGGTGTTGCTGATTATCTAGCTGACGAAGCTGATAAACTATAATAGTTAGATCATTCTATAATTTGTAGTTGTAAGGGGCTGAGTCTTTTTGATTCAGCCCCTTTTTTTTGCTTATAGTTAAAATATTTTACCTGTATAGGATTTTTTTGCTGAAACGCTAAACCTGACAGGGTATACTATAAGATTAGATTAATTATTAGTAATTTTGTAATACGGGAGTTAGAAAGTGGAATTATCAGGTTCCGAGATTATTGCGCAATTTCTTAAAGATGAAGGCGTTGAATATCTATTTGGTTATCCAGGTGGTGCAGTATTGCATATTTATGATGCATTATTTCAGGCCGATACAGTTAAACATATTTTAACTCGTCATGAACAAGCTGCGGTACATGCTGCGGACGGTTATTCTCGTTCTTCTGGTAAAACCGGTGTTGCTCTGGTGACTTCTGGTCCTGGTATGACTAATGCCGTAACCGGTATTGCAACAGCATATTCTGATTCTATACCCTTAGTGGTGTTAACAGGGCAGGTACCTACAGCATTTATTGGTAGTGATGCTTTTCAGGAAGTTGACTCTGTCGGTATTTCACGTCCCTGTGTTAAACATAATTTTCTAGTAAAAGATGTTAAAGATTTAGCTGAAACATTAAAGAAGGCATTTTATGTTGCCTCAACCGGTCGTCCCGGTCCAGTTGTTGTGGATATTCCAAAAGATATTACTGATCCGAATATAAAAATACCTTATACGTATTTGCCTTCAATCAGTATGCGTTCTTATAATCCTGTGACCAAAGG
>JADFVK010000298.1 GCA_015222495.1 Pseudomonadota bacterium | reverse complement strand
TGTAAGGACTTATTTTTTCTTAGGTTGAGCTTATCTCCCTTTGTCTCTATATCAACAATTAACAGACCAACATCTGGTGAAACTAATTTAGTTGTTACATAATTTTTTATTGGGAGGGAATGGTTTGACTGGCAACCTGTGATAATGACTATAAATAAAGTAGATATTAATATTATATGCTTTTTCATTTTATTACCGAGTTTTTCTCTGACTATACCACTCAATTATCTTGAGTTAAAGCTATCATCCAAAATGATCCCAATAACTCATTGAAAATGGTATAATAACCCTTAAAAATCAAAGGGATAAATGATATGAGTGGATTTTCCCATCCGTGTTATTGATGTATTTCTTGATAGTTTAAATTTAAACAATCTTGGTTTTAAAACTATTCCAGCTCACACAGGTCGACCAGCCTATCATCCATCCACTATGTTAAAGCTCTATATACGGTTACCTTAGTCGTATTTGATTGGCTTAGAAAATTCAACGCACAAAACAGAAAAGCTTCAAAAAAACATTGATAGGCTCACTCAAGATATGGAGAATTAAATACTATTGAGGCACAATTAAAAATATTGTCAGATAAATCCTACATACTTATCAAAGTCCTTTCACCCAAATGATAATAATTCTTAATTATATTTAATGTCCATTTAAGGCTGATGCAATACATCCTGGAGTATTATATTACCCATGGAAGATAAAAATATCTTCCAAATACTTAAAAACTTAAAAGGACAATAATCATGAAAACTTTAACAACTTTAATTGCTGTAGTAGCTACTTCTTTCACTCTGAATGCTAATGCTGAATTTACAGATACCGAAACATTGAGTATTGGTGAAATATTTCCAATTCAAACTACGAGTGTTCAATCTTCAGATGTGGCAAGTGTTTCCAATCCTAATGAAATGGTTTGGGACTCTAACTCTGAAGGATATATCGCGAACTCAATTGTAGAAAATTCTGTTGCAAGTGCATTGCTTGAATTAGAAAATAATCCTCCTGCAGCAGGCCGTAGTAATACTAATGAAGTATTTATCTATAATGAAACTGCCGGTGAGTATCACCTTCAATAAAGAGTATAACGAACAGTATCTGGTTTTACCCTTTTTACCGGGTACTGTTCTATTTTTTCTCAACCAATAAAAGGGCATCATTAAAAATGACACCCTCTACTCACCGTAAAAATGTGGTGAGCCCAGATTTAAACCCACCTCTAAACCCGCAAGGGGAAATCTCCTAACAGGCAGGCAGAACACCCACCCAGGATAGATTTTAAGCTACTTTTTCTAATGCTTTTGGTTTCTCCTGCAGTTTGCGGCTTGATACTGGTAATCGTTTTTGAGGTGACTACACTCTATTTGCAATAGTTCCGGTTGCAATTGTCAAGCATTATTTGTAACCGGTTACTTTAGGTTATATAATAGTAAAAAAGCAAAGGTAAGAATATGACTGAAAAAAGACCTATGACCGCAGCAGAAAGAAACCAGAAAACTAGAGATAAAAGGAAAGCGCTGGGGCTATTAAGGCGTGATGTTTGGGCGCACCCTGACGACTGGCCTAAAATACGTGAACTTGAGGCAGAATTGAAATCCTGCAGATTAAAGGGTAGTGACTAATTTCTATGGGGTATGTGCTTTTTACCATCTGGCTTTTCGCCATAGTAGGAATCGGTTTTGCTGTCTCTGTAATAATTTATAAATTTCTGTAATTAGTACGGCTGAACAACTTAAAGGTAAAATAAATTATGAGTGACAGTATATTTGCTCAAGAAATTCAAACAATTCTCAACACCTGTATTATGGCTATAGATGAACTATGTACAGAGGGTATTAGTCAAGATGAGGCAGTATTAGAAGTACTCACCAAGTTTGAAAAAACAATGCAAGAACATGGTGTAAAACCTGATGAAAGCCAGATGATGTTAATGGACTTGTCTTCTGAATTGCATAATTATTATGGAGATAAACAGTAGCTATCTTTCCTGGTAACGTAACTATGTGTAAAAGATGTGGAACTACACTCAGCTTGAATGGATATTGTAATAATTATAAGTGCCCTTATTCAGATTGGCCTCAGAGTGTTAAATTTTCAGATATAATAATGATGTCTGCCAAAAGCGTTGAATTGAAATATAAAATCAAAAAACGACCTCAATACGATCAAAACAAATTAACAGGCAACATTCAAAATTTGAACAAATCCAAGAAAATAATGCTTCTAGAAAGTTTCATCAATTCTTATGGTCTTGAAAGAGAGTTAATAGTGTATTTGCAAGAAATGGCAGATAGAGAAAATTCTAATAAACAATAACTGATAATAAGTTTTTCTATAAACTTGTCAGCAACTTCCTGTTGAGTCATGCATTAAATATTAATAAATTTTAATATTCCTACAATACCCATGAAAGGTAGCCATGAGATAATATAAACATAGAAAAATACAAGACCGAAAGGAGAATGATTATGAACACTGCAGACAGACAAGATATTACCCTTAGTGCAATTTTACTTATTGCTCTTAGCAATAATTATATTTTCAGGTGTCTTTATGTGGATGCCACACCATAACTCAGGCTGGATGGAATCTGAATACTCCCAAGGCATGATGCATAACTGGCCTGGTAATCGGTAGGATTTTACTTTATGAGATAAAAACGCCCAGGGACAAGGAAAGGTGAATTGAGGCACCCACGACAATTATTTCACTAAGCAGCGAAGTAAAGAAGACTTTTGCCACCTATAACTACCCCTTCGACTATTCCATTCTCCGTAGAACTCTGCATACCATTTCATAGCACAGAAGCTAGAGTTTGCCTTTTTTGCGACAGTTAATATCGAAGTCTGATGATGGTTTAGTTAACTTTTTTGCTCATAGAGTTTTATGAGGCGATGTGTAATAGTCATTATCATTAATACAGCCAGACCAAAGACATACAGACCGCTATGTATTTGAATATTCGCAATGGCATCCAGTTTAACGGTCACTATTAAAATTGCAACAACAAAGACATCCAACATACCCCAGCGTCCATACTCATGCATCAGATGTAGTAACTTTTCCTGCTTTCGGCTTTTAATCTGATTATTGATTAACACCTGATACAGTAGCCCCAACTTTAATAGGGGTAGAACAATACTAAACCCGGATACTAATAAGAATAGAAAATAATGACCGCCTATTAATAATTCATAAATACCAGAAGCAACAGAAATGGTATTTTTAAAAAAGACCAACTTAGACAGCGTCATCATGGGTAAAAATAAGCCAATGATAAATAGCACTGATGTAATGGATAATAGTATGAGCCAGATCTTAGCCTCTGTCTTTGATAGTAATATCTGCATTTTCAACTGTCCAGTAATGCTAACAGATGAGCTTCAACAGATTTCGCTAGTGCCTCAGTGTTATAACCACCCTCCAAGCTTGACACAATGCGGCCAGAAGAATACTTATCAGCAATATTAATAATCTTTTCTGTTACCCAGTAATAATCCTCTTCAGTAAAATTTAGACCAGCAAGGTAATCATCTTCATGAGCATCAAAGCCAGCGGAGATAAATATCATTTGTGGTTGAAACTGCTCCAGTGTTGGTATCCATTTATGTATTACTTCCTCTCTAAACTCTTTACTACCATCACCAGCATGTAAAGGGGAACAGATAACATGCTTATTGCCCTGACATGGCTCATAAGGATAATAAGGGTGTTGAAAACTGGAACAGAATAAGATCCTTTCATCATTATCAATAATGTTTTCACTACCATTACCGTGGTGTACATCAAAATCTAACAAAGCTACTCTTTCTAACCCATTTGCAAGAGCATGGTAGACTCCCACCATAATATTATTATAGATACAAAAACCCATGGCTCTGTCTTTTTTTGCATGGTGCCCTGGTGGTCTTACTGCACAAAAAGCATTGTCAGCTTCACCAGACAAAACTAAATCAGTTGCTAATATTACTGCTCCTGCTGCTCTACCAGCCGCTTCAAGAGAGTGATAAGACATCTGTGTGTCTGGGTCAAGATTAGCTGTATCACCATCAGATACTGGTGCACTCTTTTCAATTAAGTCCAAATGGCCTTTAGTGTGGACTCTTTCCAGATATTTACGCTTAACGATGTGAGCATTGTAATCCAGTAGCTGATGATGCATTCCAGAGAGTTCTAATTGCTCTGTAATGGCTAATAAACGTTCAGGTGATTCAGGATGACCTGAACCAGTATTATGCTGAAGACAAGTTGGATGTGTTATAAAAGCTGTTTTATTCATCAGTAGTTGGGCTCTTAATTATTATATACCAAAATCTAATTCCATCTGTCGCATCTGCCCAGATAAGCTTCATCCAAAGATAAGGGGTCTATGACACCTGTATATTCTGAAAATACTTCCCTGATTTAGCAGCCATGATTGGTATGGCATTGATAGTCAGTGGTGTGGTTATTATCCATGTCTTTTCTAAAACTGTAGCACATTAATCTAATAGTTCCTATGGTATTTCCAAGTCAATGTTTTCAGGTATAATAAGCTGATTTCAATAACAGGACTTTACAGCACTCATGATAATAATATCAGTACAACATAAAATCTTTCTGTGTTTTAAAAATACTTATGCTTTTCTCCTAAATAAAGTTAAGACAAGATAAGGCAGAGTATGGAAATAAACTTCAACTCTACCTAATACTTTTTTAGTCATCATCATCGTCATCATGATGTTTATCTTTTCTTTTTTTATACTGCTTAAACTCAAATGGTGCTAATTTTCTTGCTTCAAAGCGTTTTTTCTTCCAAATACGCTCTGCTTCATCTTCATCACCGCTACGATGACAGTCTACACAGATTTCATAGTCATAAATCCCTTCTTCAACATGCTCTTCACGGATCTTAGAACGGGAATGTTCATGACAGCCGTAACAAGTATAATTAGCATAATCATTATCTATATGGCAAGTTTCACATTCGGTATTATGATCACGGTCAAAACGGAAATACTTTTTATGATCAAATGTAGCTGGCAGCCAATCATCCTGGCTATGACACTGCCCGCAGTTGCCTTTAATCTTCTGATGTAGAGCATCATCTGGATTAACGTGGCAAGTGTCACATTGTTTCTGCAGAGTCAAATCCAATAGTTGATGAGAAAACTGACTGATGGGACGGAAGGCTTGTACCCCCTTGTGATCGCTATGACAGGCAATACAATCCTCCTCAATTAATGTTTGGTGGAAAGCAACATTCTTCTTCTCCTTAGCAATGGCTAAACCCTTAGTGGTTTTTAAACCAATATCCGCTACTTTATGACAGCTAATACACTTTTCAGGACTACTGCCTAGAAATGGGGTATGGCAGGCAAAGCAATCTGTAGTCATTTCAGCATGAGCATCAATAGGATTGCCCGGGCTGATCATTAGATGGGGAACAAATATCGCCAATAGAACCAGAAGAGTCAGGTTGACTATAACAATTAGAAACGTTGTTTTATTTTTCATATCCACTCCCAGAAAAGGAAGATACTAATAATGTGGCTAATACCAAGCACAGCGAAAGCCAGTGAAATGGGCAGGTGTACCATACGCCATTTTTTCATTAGATCAAAAGTTGTTGCATCCCAGAACAGTTTCTTTTCAATCACTTCTTCTGATAGTCCCTGCTGTAAATAGAGTGTTTTCTTTTCAGCCAGAAAGCGACGTGAGCGATCCAATAGATATTTTCCTGTCATACCGCTAATGACATTGATTAACATGGCAATCAGAGCGAGCCATGGAAGAATGGCATAGATATGTATACCCGCATGTACCAAAATCATCAATGCACCCATCCAGGTGAGTATCTCATGCAGGATGAGCATATTTTTGGGTTTACCAAAACTAATCATCTTTCGCTTACGCATTGAATAAAAGAAGGACAGCAAGATTAAAATGGTTCCAGGTATGCCCAGATAGCGTCCAATCCAAACCAGTTCAAACTGGTGCAGTAAAAAATCAATGATCATAGTCGCTATAATCAATGCTCCGAACATCACCAAGAAGGGAGTGACTTCTTTACGTATGAGTGATCCTTCCATGCTAATCTCCTAAAGTGCCAATGTCAGATTGTTCTTTGGTTTAGAAATACATAATAGGCAATGCCCCGCTAAGACATCTGCATCAGGTTCCTGATTATAGTCAACTTCACCGGCTTGAATGGCTGTCTGGCAGGAACCGCAACTACCGGCCCGACAACCCGATTCCACTTCAATATCATTGGCTTCAGCAAATTCCAATAATGAATCGGCTGTAGGATCCCATAGGATACTTTTTCCTGTTTGGCTGAAGGTGATATTGATGGGAGGTTCACTGCTAATTGCAGATATTGTTTTCTTGTGTTTGCTCAATGTGGCAGGACCAAAGGATTCATAGAAAATATCATCACTATTTACCCCCCAATCTTCCAGACCAGGTACCAGGCTTTCCATCATCGGCTTGGGACCGCAGACATAAAACTGATAGTGCATTAGTTTAAGAGTGGCTCTCAGTAGAGAAAGATTAACCCTGCTGTTGTGCTGAAAATCAACACCTTCAATATCACTTTCATTGGGAGCGCTATAGCAGACATGCAGATGAAAGTTGTCATGTGCTTTGGCCAGTGCCTGCAGAAGTGCCTTCATGATATGCTCATCACCATTACGTATACCATAATACAGCCATACTTCAGTCTTTAGTCTTTGTTCCAGCACGGTATTAATAATACTTAACATTGGGGTAATACCAATACCACCACCAATTAGTACAATGGGTAAATGTTCATTCTCCATTAGATGAAAATGTCCACTTGGTGCTTTGACTAAAACCTGACTACCCACCTGTAGTTGATCATGAAAGAAAGCAGATGAAAGGCCGGGGGGTAGATCAGGCTTACCAGCAGGAGCAAGGACACGTTTAACTGTTATTCTATAATAGTCAGGCTGAGGGGCATCAGAGAGAGAATAACAGCGTACTATAGTTTTAGGTATATTACTGAGTGGATCAACAATGAACAACTTGAAGGTCAGAAACTGTCCTGCCTTATAGAGCGGTAGTGGTTCACCATCAAGTGGCAGCAGGTAAAATGAGCAAATAGATTGCTTATTATCCTCAAATTTCCTGCGCTGGACTGAAAACTCTCTGTATCCTTCCCAGCCAGAACCTGAGGAAAATGATTTTGCAGATGAGGGGATTGGCATAGAAACTACTGCTGAAGAATCCTTAGATACATCCAGTTTTTGGAATTCACGTTTTCGACGATGGAGTATGACTAACATCACAATAACAACTTGAGCCAAAATCACACCAAGAATAATCAACGCCAAAGTAGTAGTTGTCATAAGCAATATTTCTCTATTATATGTATACACCAGTTGTCTCTCAACTTGAATCAATAAAGTTGTGTGTTTTTAACATTATTATTTTTATAGTAAGTATTTTTGTAGAGACAAAAATTACATTTTTTTGCTTCATCTACGCTATTAATTTCGACTATTGGTGTTAAATGAGTAAAAAAACATAATGTACCTGAAGTGTCCCAACAAGGGTGATCATCCTTGTTTTGAAACATAATACATTCTATTTTTTCACATCCGAAATAGTCGTAGCATTTTTCCATCTTAAATATATCCGTATTTTCCATTAAATAGCAACAGTATGATCATTAAACTTCCACTGGTTTTAATCATCTTCATCATAGTCCATATCTTACTATCGTACACATATCTCAGTATCACATCTCGTTTGAATGAGAAGAATTGAGTTATATTTTAACTATAGCATTCCAACCTGAAATGAACCTGAAAAAGCTTCAATTCTAAGAATTTCTTTGAGTTCAATAATTCTTATTTTAAAACCTGGTATGTAGTAGCTTGAGGGTTATGGTTCACTTTGAGGTGGAGTTTTCCCCAGTTTCTTTCATCCATAGTTTTATTTCTTCTCGACCCTGTGAAATAATATCATCAGGGACACCTTGAGATTGTAATTCTTGTTTTATTTTATCATTTAAAGGTTGGTTGGATATTTGAATACCAAATCCAGCTGAGCTATTTA
Source organism: Pseudomonadota bacterium (assembly GCA_015222495.1). Taxonomy (GTDB): domain Bacteria; phylum Pseudomonadota; class Gammaproteobacteria; order GRL18; family GRL18; genus GRL18. The sequence goes on along the minus strand of JADFVK010000298.1, from coordinate 304 downwards.
TTTCGGTATCGAGCAATATGTTTTAGAATAATGGACTATCATGACAAATATTTCTTATGTTTTATTATAAAGTGACTATTGCCTATAAAGGCACAGCTTATTCGGGTTGGCAAGCACAAGCTCTTGATAATGCCTATGAAAAGAATTCCACGGTTCAGGGGGTTGTCCAAAAGGCACTGAATAAAGTCACCAAATATCAAGCGTTTTCTTTATCGGGTGCGAGCCGTACCGATGCAGGTGTGCATGCCATGAGCCAATTGGCAAGAATTGCTTTAGAATATGAGATACCAGCAAAACGTTTACA
>JADFVK010000064.1 GCA_015222495.1 Pseudomonadota bacterium | reverse complement strand
GGTAATAAAGATATTGATACAGAAGAATTACAAAAAGCACTAAAGCAAATTGGTTTTGCTGAAGGTCGGGTTTATGACCAGGCAATTCTACAACGTGTTGTGGAAGAACTAAAACGCCAGTATTTTGCACGTGGTAAGTATGCTGTACGAGTTGAAACTACGGTTACTCCTATGGAACGAAATCGTGTGGGAATCAAAGTGGATGTTTCAGAGGGCTTAGTAACAACCATATTACAAATTAACGTTGTGGGTAATAAAGTTTTTGATACAGATACCTTATTAGATGAATTAGAATTAACTACCCCGACACTATTTTCTTTCTATACTAAAACAGATCAATACTCAAAACAAAAGTTAGCCGGTGATTTAGAAAGCCTGCGTTCTTATTATATGAATAGAGGCTATATTAATTTTAAGATTAATTCTACCCAGGTGTCTATTACACCGGATAAAAAGAATATTTATATTACGATTAACCTGACAGAAGGTGAGAAATATACCATTAAGGAAGTAAAGCTGGCAGGTGATCTTATTATTCCTGCAGAAGAAATTTTTCCAGTGGTTAGAATTCAACAAGGTCAGCATTTTTCCAGAAGAGATATTACAGAAACCAGTGAAGCAATTGTAGGCTTGCTTGGTGATGTAGGCTATGCTTTTTCTAATGTGAATCCGATTCCTCAGGTAGATGAAAAAACTAAAGAAGTTATTCTGACTTTCTTTGTGGATCCAGGAGAGCGGGTTTATGTCAGACGCATTAGTATTATTGGTAATACCAATACTGCTGATCATGTTATTCGTCGGGAATTAAGGCAGTTTGAAAATGGTTGGATTTCAAACAATAAAGTTGAACGTTCTAAAGCACGTCTGCAGCGAATAGGTTTTTTTAAAGATGTTGGAGTTGAAACTCCTGCTGTTCCAGGCGCTAAAGATCTGGTTGATGTAGTCTATACAGTAGAAGAACAATCTACCGGGAGTATCAATGCCGGTGCTGGTTTCTCCCAATCAGAAGGTGTTATTTTTAACTTTAGTGTGACTCAGGACAATTTTTTAGGTACAGGTAACAGATATGCCGTGGCTGCTAATACCAGTGATGCGACAACGCTTTATAGCTTTAGTGTAACAGATCCCTATTTTACAGATGATGGCATTAGTCGAACTTATCGCTTCAAGTGGAGTGAGATTGACTTAGCTGAAGAAAATCTCTCTGATTATACGACAGATAACGTAAGTTTTGGAATTGGTTTTGGTGTGCCTATTAATGAGTTTGACCGTATTGGCTTTAGTTTAGACTTTGAAAATACTCAGATAAAGGTACCTAATCCTTATGAAGGAGAAGTTGAAGTTGATGGAGTGTTTGTGCCTTCGGGTATTTATTATACGGATACCTCAGCCGATATCATGAAATTTATTAATGATGAGGGTGATGAGTTTAATACCTTGAGGTTTGCGGCTAATTGGTCTCATGATAGTCGTAATAAATCATTATTCCCCACTCGAGGGGCTTTGCAGAGACTATCTGGAGATATGGCCCTACCGGGTAGTGATATACAATTTTATCATCTTAATTATGTGCAACAGCGTTTTTTCCCATTAGGTCGAACCACGACTATAATGTTAAAGGGCGATATAGGCTATGCTGATACTATTGGCGGAGACTCTTTTCCGCCCTTTGAAAAATACTATGCTGGCGGAATGAATGATGTACGAGGTTATAAATCTAATACTTTAGGTCCAAAGGATGATACTGATTATGAAGGTATTGTTCAATCGGGAGATTTTAAGGGTACACCTTTTATTCATAGAGCGACAGGTGATCCTGTTGGGGGACGCTTAAAAGTAATTGCTAATGCCGAGCTTATTCTGCCAGTGCCTTTTATTAAAGACTCTTCCGCTTATCGCTTAAGTGGTTTTGTTGATATGGGTAATGTGTTTGCAGATGCAGGTGATTTTGATGCTGGAGAATTGCGTTATACGACAGGTCTTGCAGGAGCCTGGATGAGTCCATTTGGATTATTAAGAGTCAGTGTTGCAGCACCATTGAATGAAAAAGATGATGATGATACAGAGACTTTCCAATTCTCCTTTGGTCAAAGCTTTTAGAACTTTAGAAAATTTATTTTCGTAAAAGTTCTTATCCCAGTGGTTAGTTAGAGTTACAAATTTGTTTGTTACTCTAACTTATCCTAGCGATTAGTTAGAGTTATAAGCGTATTTGTTTAGAAAACTGGCTAAATCTCAAACTCTGTCCTATTATGCAATCAGGACTTTTATTTATTAAATATTTAAGGAAAAAAAATGTTTTTCTTTTCTAAACCATTATCTAAATTATTGGTTCTGATTTTTTTGTTATTGGTATCTTCTTATGCCTATTCAGAGCAAAAAATTGCATTTGTAAATCAGGCTAAATTATTACAAAAAGCACCTCAGGCAGAATCTGCGCGAACTAAATTACAAAAAGAGTTTGCCAGTCGTGATAAAGCACTGGTGAGTCTGCAGAAAAAAATTAAACAGGCAGCAGATAAATTGCAAAAAGACTCGGCTGTTTTATCAACAGAAGAGCTAAATAAATTAAAAAGAAAAATTACCTTACTCAGTCGTGATTTAGAACGTGATAAATCTGCGTTTAAAGAAGATTTAAGCATTCGTCAAAATGAAGAACTTATCAAATTACAAAAGTCAGTATTAAAATCTATACAATCTGTTGCAGAAAAAGAAAAATACGACTTAATTCTCAGTGAAGGTATTGTTTTTGCAAGTAAAAATGCTGATATTACTGATAAAATACTTATACAATTAAAAACACAGTTTAAATCAGGTCAATAGTGTTTCTATGTCAATTGCAACTCGATGTGCTAGTCTGGCTGAACTTTGCAAGTTAATTGGAGCAAATATTTATGGTGATCCTGATGTTTCTATTTCGGGCATTGCCACATTGGAATTGGCAACTAAAAATGATTTAAGCTTTTTTTCAAATCGTAAATACCATCAATATCTAGCCGATACTCAGGCAGCAATAGTGATTTTACAGGCTGATGATGTAGAGCAATGTCCCACTAATGCCATCGTTACAGAAGAACCTTATTTGGCCTATGCTAAAATTGCCGCTTATTTAACAAATAATAATTCTCTGCAATCCTATATTGCTTCCAGTGCTGTTATTGCCGATGATGTTAAAATTGGTGATAATGTTACTATTGGTGCTAATGTAGTGATTCATTCAGGCGTTAAAATTGCTGATAAGGTTACTATACAGGCTGGCTGTGTTATAGGTGAACAGGTAAGGATAGAAGATAGTAGTTTTTTATATCCTAATGTCAGTATTTACCCTAATGTATCAATTGGTCAGCATGTTATTATCCATTCAGGGGCTGTATTAGGCAGTGATGGTTTTGGCATTGCCAATGAGCAGGGACAATGGATTAAGGTGCCGCAATTAGGTTCGGTTATTGTTGGTAATCATGTTGAAATTGGTGCTAACACGACAATTGATCGTGGTGCTATTGAAGATACCATTATTGAAGATGGTGTTAAATTAGATAATTTGATACAAATTGCACATAATGTACATATTGGTGAAAATACTGTGATGGCAGGCTGTGTTGGCGTTGCCGGCAGTGCAAGCATAGGAAAAAATTGTGCGATTGGCGGCGGTGCAGGGATTTTAGGGCATTTAAACATTACTGACAATGTACATATCACCGCAACTTCCTTGGTAACAAAATCTATATCAAAACCGGGTATATATTCTTCAGGGACTCCCTTAGAGGAAAGTCAGAAATGGCATAAAAACTTTATACGATTCAAACAATTAGACTGTATGGCCAGACGACTTACGCAATTAGAAAAGCAACATAAGATAAGAGAAGAATAAAATGGACAAGCAATTAAACTCAATGGATATTAATGATATTCTCGAGCATTTACCCCATCGTTATCCATTTTTATTGGTTGATAAAGTGATAGATTATGTACCTGGAAAGTCTTTATTAGCACTAAAAAATGTCACCTATAATGAACCTCAGTTTACCGGACATTTTCCACAAAAACCTATTTTACCCGGTGTACTGGTGATTGAAGCTTTGGCACAAGCCACAGGTATCCTGGCCTACAAATCTACGGGAACAAAGGCTAATGATGATTCTTTATACTATTTAGTGGGTATTGATAAGGCACGTTTTAAACGCCCGGTGAATCCAGGTGAACAATTAATACTGAAAGTAGAAGTGATTAAAAATATGCGTGGTGTATGGAAGTTTAAAGCAGAGGCAACGGTTGATGAACATCTAATTGCCTCAGCAGAATTAATGTGTGCAGAGAGAGATGCGTAGATATTATGAGTGATTCCAATAATCAGTCACCATTGATTCATCCCACAGCAATTATTGATTCTTCTGCAGAACTTGCGGATGATATTGAAATTGGTGCCTATTCAATTATTGGCCCTAAAGTAAAAATGGATACCGGTAATAAAATTTCTCCTCATGTGGTGATTAATGGCCCAAGTCATATTGGAAAAGATAATATTTTTTACCAATTTGGCTCAATTGGTGAGGCTCCACAGGATAAAAAATATCAGGGTGAAGATACCTTATTAGAAATCGGTGATAGAAATATTATTCGAGAATTTACAACTCTCAATCGTGGCACAACTCAAGATCGAAATGCTACAACAATAGGTAATGATAATCTTATTATGGCCTATGTTCATATTGCTCATGACTGTGTATTGGGCAGTGATATAATTCTGGCTAATAATGTTGCTTTAGCCGGTCATGTTAATATTCATAGCCATGCTATATTGGGTGGCTATTCCCTGGTTCATCAATTTTGTACCATAGGTTCTTATTGTTTTACCGCAATGAATAGTGTTATTTCTAAAGATATTCCTCCCTACGTAATGGTGTCAGGCCATATGGCCAAGCCCCGTGGTTTGAATACAGAAGGTTTAAAACGTCAGGGTGTTTCTGCAGAGTCTTTAAAATCTATAAAACTAGCTTATAAAGCACTTTATCGCTCTAATTTAACATTTGAAGATGCGCTGACAGAAGTGAGTGAGCTGGAAACTAATTGTTCTGAACTTTCTATTATGCTGGATTTTTTAACTAATAATGTGAATCGTGGACTGATTCGCTGATGCGTATAGGCATTATTGCAGGAGAAGCTTCAGGTGATATCTTGGCTTCCGGTCTGATTAATGCTATTTTAGAACAATATCCTGAAGCTCAGTTTGAAGGTATTGCTGGTCCTCTGATGATTAAATCAGGTTGTAAAGCACTATACCCGGCTGAAAAATTATCAGTAATGGGCCTGGTGGAAGTTTTGGCGCACTATCGAGAGCTTTCCACTATTCGTAAAGATATTATCCAACATTTTATTCAAAATCCACCTGATGTTTTTATTGGTGTGGATGCCCCTGATTTTAATCTTGGTGTTGCTGCAAAATTAAAAGTTGCTGGTATTACAACAATACACTATGTCAGTCCTTCTGTTTGGGCATGGCGTCAATATCGTTTGGCAAAAATAGCTCGTGCTGTTGATCTCATGCTAACCTTATTCCCTTTTGAAGCCAGATTTTATGAAGAGCATCATATTTCTGTTAAATATGTTGGACATACTCTTGCAGATGAAATTGATCCCGACTCAGGTTCTCAGGACAGCATTCTTAAAGCAAGACAAGCACTTAATCTGGATATAGATATTGATCAACCTGTTATTGCTGCTTTACCCGGTAGTCGAATGTCAGAAGTTTCACGTTTGGCAGAGCCATTTATAAGTACATTGTTACAATGTTTACAAACCAGACCGGAACTAAAATTTGTTATTCCTTTTATTAATAACAAAACGCAGTCTATTTTTGAAACTGAACTTGATCAGCAATTAGAACGACACTCGGTTTATGATAAAAATATCCGCACACGGTTTATTTTATTTCAGGGACATTCCAGAGAGGTGATGGCTGCATCTAATGGGGTATTACTGGCTTCTGGTACAGCAGCCTTAGAAGCCCTTTTATTAAAAAAACCAATGCTGGTTGCTTATAAATTGGCTCCAATTACCTATTGGATTGCCAAGCGTTTACTCAATGTTCCTTATTATTCATTGCCTAACTTATTGGCTGGTGAATATCTGGTGGAAGAAATTACACAAAATGAAGTGTGTGCGGAAGTATTGGCCCCTAAAGTGATAAAACTACTATCTAATGAATCATGGAATGATAAATTAAAAATATTTGAGTATATTCACCTATCATTACGTCAGTCAGCAGATAAAACAGCTGCTCAGGCGGTGATTGATTTATTAACAGCACAGGATAAAATTTAAGCGTATTATGACTGTTGATTTAGAATATTTAAAAAGCACTAAGGTTTTGATTGCCGGTGTTGATGAAGTGGGAAGAGGTCCTCTGGCTGGTCCTGTTGTTACTGCAGCTGTTATTCTTGATCCAGATAATCCAATAATTGGTCTCAATGATTCAAAAAAACTCACGGAAAAAAAGCGTGAAGTTCTGGCTCTGGAAATTAAAGAAAAAGCCTTATGTTATATGATTGCCAGAGCAGAGTTTTCAGAAATAGATAGTTTAAATATATTTCATGCAACATTATTAGCGATGCAGCGTGCTGTTATGGGCCTGTCAATTAAACCGGAGTTGGTGTTGGTAGATGGAAAGTTTTGTCCTGAAATACCATATACCTGCGAAGCTATTATAAAAGGTGATAGCAAAGTAGCTGCTATTAGTGCTGCTTCGATTATAGCAAAAGTATCTCGTGATAGTGAAATGATAAAAATGGATGATGTCTACCCTGGTTATGGTTTTGCAAAACATAAGGGCTATCCTACAAAAGTACATATTGAAGCCTTAGAAAATCTCGGTATTACAGCTATTCATCGTAGAAGCTTTAAACCAGTAAAAAAACTTTTATAAACTAGCCTCTTAAAAAATATAAAAATATGTCCAAGCCATTTATACATTTAAATTTACATACTGAATTTTCAATTGTTGATAGCATTGTACGTTTGAAGCCATTGATTAAGGCAGTTCAGGATGCTGAAATGCCGGCTATTGCCATTACTGATCAAAGTAATCTATATGCCCTGGTTAAATTGTATCAAGCCTGTCTCGGAGCCGGAATAAAACCTATTATTGGTGCTGATCTCTGGTTTGAAAATACAGAAGATAGTGCAAAACCCTTTCGCTTATTAGTTTTATGTAAAGATAATACAGGCTATCTCAATTTAAAAAAATTGATTAGTTTAAGCTATCTGCAAGGGCAGCACCTTGGTAAAGCTATTATTACTAAAAACTGGCTCAGTGAACACTCTGAAGGTTTGCTTGTTCTTGTGGGTAAAGAAAGTGATGCGGGACAGTTATTATTAGAATATAAGTTTGCCGAAGCTCAAGCCTGCATGCAATTTTATCAAAGTCTTTTCCCCGATGCTTGCTATCTTGAAATACAAAGAACATCCAGAAAAGGTGATGAAGATTATCTTCACCAGGCAGTTGACCTGGCAGGGGAATTATCTCTACCTCTGGTAGCGAGTAATGCCGTTAGATTCTTAAATAAAGAGGATTTCTCAGCTCATGATGCCAGAGTTTGTGTTAACCAGGGACGAATTCTAGCAGATAAAAAACGTCCTAAATATTATTCAGAAGAACAATATTTTAAATCTAATGAGGAAATGTCAAAGTTATTTGAGGATATTCCTGAAGCAATAGAAAATACTGTTGAGATTGCCAAACGTTGTAATGTGACCCTGCATTTAGGTGAAAACTTCCTCCCTGATTTTCCCATACCTGAAGGTTTGAGTATGGATGAATATTTTCGCCAATTATCCCATGATGGTCTAAATAAACGCTTCCCGAAATTATTAAATAGCACAGACTTTGAGAATAATCCTGATTGTCAGGAGCAGGTAAAAACCTATAGAGAGCGATTGGATATTGAGCTTGATGTCATTACCCAAATGGGTTTTCCCGGTTATTTCTTAATTGTTGCAGACTTCATTCAATGGTCAAAAGAAAATCATGTACCGGTAGGGCCGGGGCGTGGTTCCGGTGCCGGTTCTCTGGTTGCTTATGCGATGACTATTACGGATCTGGATCCGCTTGAGTATGATCTGCTGTTTGAGCGGTTTTTAAATCCTGAACGAGTCTCCATGCCTGATTTTGATATTGATTTTTGTATGGATGGACGGGATAAAGTGATTCAATATGTGGCTGAAACCTATGGGCGTGATCGGGTTTCACAGATCATCACCTTTGGTTCGATGGCTGCTAAAGCAGCTATTCGTGATGTGGGGCGAGTGCAGGGTCAGGGCTATGGTTTTGTGGATTCACTGGCCAAATTAATTCCCATGGATATTGGTATTACTATTGCCAAGGCAATGGAGCAGGAAGAAGAATTACAGCGACGTTATGATAATGATGAAGCGGTGCGTGATTTAATTGATATGGCTTTAGCATTAGAAGGCATCAAAAAGAATGTCGGCAAACATGCCGGTGGTGTGGTGATTTCTCCCAGTGATATTAATGATTTTTCACCCATTTATTGTGAACCGGATTCACAAAGTATTGTGACTCAATATGATAAAAATGATGTAGAAACAGTGGGCCTGGTTAAGTTTGACTTTCTCGGCTTAAAAACTTTGACGGTTATTGATTGGGCTCTGGAAATTGCCAATACCAAAAAGAAAAAACTGGGTGAAACGGCTATTGATATTACACAGATTGATCTGGAGGATAGAGCCTCTTTTAAAACTTTGAAAGCCAGTAATACCACAGCTGTTTTCCAGCTGGAATCCAGAGGGATGAAAGATCTGATTAAACGTTTGCAACCGGATTGTTTTGAAGATATTGTTGCTCTGGTTGCTTTATTCAGACCTGGTCCATTACAGTCGGGTATGGTGGATGATTTTATTGATCGCAAACATGGCCGTCAAAAAGTTGAATATCCACATCCTTCTCTGGAACCTATTTTAAAGCCGACCTATGGTACGATTTTGTATCAGGAACAGGTGATGCAAATTTCACAGATTCTGGCTGGTTATACTTTAGGTGGAGCTGATTTATTACGTCGTGCCATGGGTAAGAAAAAACCCGAAGTAATGGCAGAACAACGTTCAATTTTTGAAGATGGCTCGGTGGCTAATGGTGTTGATAAAGCGGTTGCCACACATATTTTTGATCAGATGGAAAAGTTTGCTGCCTATGGCTTTAACAAGTCCCATTCAGCAGCCTATGCCTTGGTTTCCTATCAGACTCTGTGGTTAAAGACTCATTATGTGGAAGCCTTCATGGCGGCAGTTTTGTCAGCAGATATGGATAATACTGATAAAGTCGTGGTGGTGATTGAAGAATGCCGTGATGCTGACATTAAAGTAACAGCCCCCAATGTGAATCTTTCTGAATATAAATTTACCGTTAATGAAGACGATGAGGTAGTTTACGGTTTAGGTGCAATAAAAGGTGTTGGCGAAGGGGCTATTGAAAGCATTGTTGAATCACGAACAACAGGTGGTCCTTATAAAGATTTTCAGGATTTTTGTAATCGTGTTGATTTGCGACGTTGTAATAAAAGAGTCATAGAAATATTGGTTAAATCCGGAGCTCTGGATGATTTTGGCCTTACTCGCTCTTCATTGTTTAATGCCATACCTGAAGTGACTAAAGCAGCTGATCAATTTTCTAAAGCCCATAATGCAGGACAGGATGATTTATTTGGTGGAGATTTCTTTAATACCGGGTCTATGGATAGTACCTTAGCAGACTCAAGCCAAATAGAACAATTAGCAGAGTGGCCGGAAGATGAACGTCTACGTGCTGAAAAAGATACTCTGGGATTGTATTTAACAGGACATCCTATTGATCAATATTTAGAGGAATTAAGAAACTTTACCACACATCGTTTGATGGAGTTAAATCCGGATAAAAAACAGAATATTGTGATTGCAGGACTGATTATTGCGATGCGAACGATGATTACTAAACGTGGTGATAAAATGGCATTTGTGACCATTGATGATCGTAGCGGACGTCAGGAAGTTGCTTTGTTTGCTGATAAATATGAAGCATATAAAGATAGCTTGATCAAAGATGAAGTCATTGTTATTTCTGCTGAACTGGGTCTGGATCATTATTCCGGTAATGCCCGGGTGAATGTGAATGCTATTTATGATTTGGATGGTGCTCGAAACTATTATGCCAGACGTTTAACTATTCATCTTAAGCATGAGCAAATTAATGAAGAGTTTATTGTGCAATTTAAAGAGATACTCACTACTTTTAAAGAGGGTGGAGAGTGCCCCGTAGTTTGTCAATATAGGGGTGAAATGGCAACTTCACTAATAAGTTTACCTGCTGCATGGAGAGTAAGGCTAACAAAGGAGCTTTTGCATCGTCTGGATGAACTGACTGATAGTCATTGCCAGGTAAAATATCGTTGATGATTGTTAAGCTTTTATCAAACATGAATTTGTCACCACTGCCTCTTTGCAGAAAAAATGTTTGCAAAGTGACAGCGGCGAAAAATTCATTGGCCGAGGGCTCTTATGGCTCTGTTAAGTTTATTTCTTAGTGCATTTACTTCTGCTACCCTCCTGCCTGGTAGTTCTGAAGCCTTATTTTTGTTTATGTTGTCTCAGGATTTATGGAATAGTAGTTTATTAATATTGATAGCGGGTACAGGGAATTCTCTGGGTGGAATGACCAACTGGCTATTAGGTCTGTTAATTCGGAAAGGGATATGGGGAACAGATCAACCAGACTCTAAGAGTAAACAGTTAAAAAACAAGCATCATATCAGAGCAGAAAAATGGATGAAACAATATGGTTCACCTGTATTATTACTCAGTTTTCTGCCTATTATTGGTGATCCACTCTGTGTTGTTGCCGGTTTGATAAAAATCCATTGGTTAAATGCAATTATTTTTATCAGCATTGGGAAGTTTATGCGCTATTTTGCTTTGAGTATTTTCATATAATAAAACTCTATCATGGTATGCCTATACAAATATTTATCATCTACTATACTGATGTACAGAAGATTTAATCAGTTTTATAGAGTAAAATTTACAGGATAATAATAAGAAATGATAAACATAGCAAAAAAAGTTCAGGCAACCGGTGATTTAATGGTGGATTATTTCCATTATTTTGCTTTATTTGTAATTGGTGGTACGGTTGTCTGGTCTGCAACCTATGAATACTTTCAAATTATGAGCGGGGGCTATGCAAAATTAAAAGATATTTTACTATTATTCATCTATCTTGAACTAGGTGCTATGGTGGGTATTTATTTTAAAACACATCGTTTACCCGTACAGTTTTTAATTTATATTGCGATCACTGCTTTATCACGACATTTAGTGATTGATGTACAAAAAGTATCTTCTGAATATCACCTTTATTTATTGATGAGTATTTCTTTTTCTATTGTTCTGCTGAGTTTGGCTGTGATGATATT
>JADFVK010000297.1 GCA_015222495.1 Pseudomonadota bacterium | reverse complement strand
TTATGTTTTATGTTTTATGTTTTATGTTTTATGTTTTATGTTTTATGTTTTATGTTTTATGTTTTATGTTTTATGTTTTATGAATTCACTATAATATAGATAAAATGTCGCAAAATGACAAGAGTATGGAATTGTAATAAGTTTATTAGTAGAGAATAATTTGTACGGAATAACAGTTAGATTCGTCAGGTTGGTTTGTTGAGCCCTGAGGTCTTCTAAATTTAAAAAAAGAATTATTTAATATGCCAAAGGAAATGATCATGAGAATAAATCATAAAATACTGATGTCAGTACTCGCGCTATCCCTATCCCTATCTGCAATAGCATTTAGCCCATCATTGTTAGCAGCTAAAAAAGAAGCACCTGTTCAAATATTAATTACAAATGTTGATGTTTGGGATGGAACCAGCAAAAAGCTGAAATTAAAAACCGATGTTTTAGTTGAAAATAATCTAATCAAGAATGTAGGTAAAGGCCTCAAAGCTGAGGGCGCTACTGTAATTGATGGCAAAGGCGCTACGCTTATGCCAGGTTTAATCGATATGCATCAACATCTTATGTTAGATAAGGGAGTTAAAGGCGGCGAAGGTGAATGGGGTCCATATTCTCAGGGCATAGGTGCTTATATAGGTATGCATGAGTTGCTAGCGCAGGGTTTTACTACTGTTCGTGATATTGCTGGTGGCTCGCAAGGTATAGCAAAAGGTGTAGCAAAAGGACGTTTTACCGGTCCACGAATCTATACCAGTGGTGCTGCAATATCTCAAACTGGCGGGCACGGTGATTGGACGCCTTGGAATGCTAAATTTGGCGAAGAAGGTTTTCAGGAAGGCTTGCACAATACTTATGTAGTCGATGGTGAAGCTGAGATTGCACGTGCTGTACGGACAAATTTCCGTCGTGGTGCTAATTTTATTAAAGTATTTGCTGGTGGTGGTGTTGCTAGTGATTATGATCCACTTGAGTTAGTTGGTTATACACCAAAAGAGTTGAAGCTTATTGTAGACATAGCGAAGGATTATGGCGGTTATGTTTGTGTTCATGCTTATACCGATGTTTCATATAATCGTGCGCTGGATGCTGGTGTAAAATGTTTTGAGCACGGTTTTTTGGTTAGCGAAAAAACCGTGAAACGTATGGCAAAAACTAAAGGTGTGTTCTGGTCAGCTCAGTCATACATGAGCATCATTGCTTTCAAGGCACCTGAAGAAATTCCATGGTTTAGCGCTACTCAAATCGCAAAAGCAAAAGCTGTTAATAAAGGTGCAATTAATGCGCATAAACTAATGAAAAAGCATAAGGTTCCAACAGTATTTGGTTCAGATATGTTTGCGGAGCAATGGCCTGTTGCGATTGAAAATCTATTTCCTGCATTAAAGCATGGTTATACACCATATGATATTTTGAAAGGTTCAACCTCAGTACCAGGAAAAATATTGACGGAACGAAGTGTAAAGAATCTATATGAAGATGGGCCACTTGGCGTTATTGAAAAAGGTGCTTATGCAGACATCCTGATTGTTAAAGGAAATCCACTAAAAGACTTAACCATCTTACGTAATCGCGATAATTTACAAATGATTATGAAAGATGGAAAACTCTTTAAAAATACTCTGGTTTCACCAACACATAAGAATTACACGCCAGCACCAAGAACCAAGTTAGATTCTATAGGAATATAGTTTTTATGTGTAACACCTTATAAAGGGCGCTTCGGCGCCTTTTTTTAATTATGAGTGAAGCATGCTTTTCTAAAACATCAGTACACCAAAATAGTTTACTTCGGTATTGTTAATAAGAAGATCATTGGACTGGTTGGTGAAGGAATATAGATACTGAGAGTGTTAATAAATGAAGAGTTATAATTTGACTCTCTAAGCAGAAATAATTATTTATAGTAAATAATTCATTAGGAATAAATATGAAGAATAAATTATCCTTGTTAATCCTTTCATACAGTTTATTGTCATTCAATGTAGTAGCCGATAACGCACAGTTTGGCGGCCCTGAACAAGTCAATAATCGTATTCAGGAAGATAGTGCAGATCGTGATCTGCCATTAAAAGAAAAATTAGCTGCTTATGGAATTGATATTGCAGTCGATTATTCCGCTGTTGCATTTAATGTCAGTGATGCTCTGGCTGGTGCTGATGATAGTGCAAGTGGTGGCATGCTACGTTTTTATGGTAGTTGGAAGGCAACTGAAAATGGTAGTTTAATATGGAAAGTTGAACATCGTCATAGTTATACTGATACTGAACCGCGTTTTATTGGGTTTAATGCGGGAGTTAGTGGTTTAGAAGTTCCACCCTTTAGTGATCAGGGTACTCGTTTAACCAACTTATATTGGAAGCAAAGTTTTAACGATAAAAATACTACACTGATGGCTGGTTTTTTAGATGTTACAGATTATGTAGATGTGTATGCAGTCGCCAGCCCCTGGACTGGCTTTATGAATTTTGCATTTAGTACCGGTGGTGCGGCAATGGCATTACCCGGTGATGCAGCATTGGGTATTGCTGGTGGCACGATGATTGGTAATAACTTTTTCATTATCGGTGGTATCGCCGATATGGAGTCAGACCCAACTAAACCTTTTTCTTCTTTATTAGATGATAGTCACTTCTTTAAAACGGTAGAACTAGGTTGGACATCCGGTAAAGATCAAATCTATGTCGATAATATACATATTACCTTTTGGGATGCGGATGAAAGTTTAGAGCAGGGGCAAGCCGCCGATTCTGGTGTTAACTTTTCAGCTTCTAAAATGGTGGGTGCATGGTTACCATTCTTACGAGTTGGTGTTGCAGATAATGGTAGCTTATTAGGTATAAAAAAATCTGTGAGCACAGGTTTTGCACTGTACGGTTTAGGTGGCAAATCAAATACCTTTGGTGCCGCTCTTAACTGGTCTGATGTTGCGGCCAATGATGACCAGGTAACGCTGGAAGCATTTTACCTGATGAAACTAATGCCATTCTGGGAGCTAACACCAGATATACAAATTGTGCAAAATCCAGCAAATAACCCGAATGAAGACCATGTGATGATTTTAGGTTTGAGAACACGACTGGTATGGTAATAGCGGTAGATTCGCTGTGCTTGATCTACGTTATTAAAAGTTAAACGTGGGCGAGAGTGTTTGAAATGCGTTGTTGTTCATTTCCTTCAATTTATTTTGTTAGTGTAATTTTTCCTGAGTTG
>JADFVK010000296.1 GCA_015222495.1 Pseudomonadota bacterium | reverse complement strand
GCACGCTTAGGAAAGCGTACAGCCCAAAACAAAAAACGATTTGGTAAGGAAATTAACCATTTGAAAAATGACAATAATTTACGTAGTGGCCACGTGATACGCCAGGATTTACTGCTATAGACCGATTGAAGTTCTTGAGTGAGTCTATCAGCAGCTGCCCACCATTGGTGTTTCGTATGATTCAACTCGTCAATTTTGAGGTTGGCTGTATACAGCTCATTTTGGAGCCCCTGGGAATATACATGTTGTTCAGTCAAGACAGATTTAGTGTAATCCCACTCATTTTCAAGCCATTGGGAATGGGCCTGTTGCTTATCCAAGACCGCTTTAGTGTAATTCCAGTCATCTTGCAGCCGTTGGGAATCAGCCTGTTGCTTAGATAAAGCAGCTTTAGTGTTATCCAGGTCATCTTGCAGCTGTTGGGAATCAGTCAGTTGCTTAGTCAAAACAGCTTTAGTGTAATCCCACTCTTTTTGGAGCCATTGGGAGTGAGCCTGTTGCTCAGTTAAAGTGACTTTAAAGACTTCTTCAGCGCGTTGCATATATTCTCGAGTGTGCATTGCGTCTCGTATGGCAGAATTCTCTGGGGCGTTAACATCTACTAATCGTTTTTTTCTCTCATCACTGAGAATTTTTAACTCATCAACATGCAACTGACTGTAACCATGCGAAAGTAATAATTCATGCACATCATCTTCGACCTTCAGAAAAAAATTACCGTCACTTTCCCCATAGCTCGCTATTGGCATTGAACAATCTGAAAAATCAAGCCCGCTAATTCCTGTATTTTGTAATGTTTGAAGTACTTCATTGCGATAAGTATGAGAAACGCTCAATTGATCTATGTTAATTGACAGGTCGCAGTATGGCTTCGCCTCAAGCATTGCATGACACCATAAGGCATAGAAAAGTTTATAGCTGCCTGTTGAATCAAGTCTACGACTCTCATAATAATCATATTCTACAAGAGTGCTCTTATTATGAAAATTTGGTATTTTTAATTCTTCCTTTAATTCCTTCAAAAATACAGGAAGGTTTTTTGCATTACAGATCAATAAATTGCTCATATCAAAATAAAGATCTTTTTTATAAGACCACCATTGGTCCCATGGGTTTCTCCATAAAAATATATGGGTTCCGCCACATTCAGTCTTTAAGCCTGAAACACGGCCTGCTGATCGACAGCATTGAAAAACAGCTCGACCCTGAGCTCCTTCCTGTAAAGCAGTGAAATAAGTTTTCAGCTTGATAAAATCATCTTTTGTTGTAGTAAAATACTGGTCGTAAGAAAATTCCTTACAAAAAAGCTTACCTACTTTTTTAGCTATGTTATGAAATTCATAAAAATAGGGCTTATCTAATTCAGGATGTCTAAGGAATTTTTGTTTTGCCTTATCAACTTCAAGAAGCTTATCCGGTTCTGTCGCTGCATGTATTAGATATTCATTCAATGGTTCTTGATAACACCAGTAATTTTCATCCGAATGATGAAAAACGTTGAATATATAGGTACTGCCTGAACGAAATAGTGAGTGTATAAATATAGGTGTGTCAACAATGGCTTTCATTTAATCAATCCTGACAGAAGAATAGGTTGCAGCTAAATTAATTAGTCCTGCCTGATTAATGTCTGTATGCTGAGTCACTCTAAACATAGCAACATCAATTCGCCTATGTAAAAAACTGGTGCTTTCTTCAGACTCATCGCGAATACCGCAATTTATAAAATATGTCCCTGCAGCCAGGTGATTTTTTAGATGAAATGAAACTTCAATACTCTCTCCAGTTTTATATGTTTTTGTTTGTTTACCCAGAGAGAGGGTATCGGTACCATAAATAGAGATACCTTCCATTGTTTTTATAAGAAAGGCAAATACTGGATAATTTACGGATGATTTAAATAGGACTCTGTATTTTAGAACAAAACTACTGTCCATATTAATAACATTAGTATGATTTCCAAAATCATTTTCAAACCAAACTTCTTCTATTACAGCTCTTTCATCACCATAATTAAGTTCATTTATATTCAATAATTCAGGATCAATTAGAGCCGTAGATTGTTCCTCTTCATCACTTAGTGAAGTGTTTTTTTGACTTATATTGCTTGAGCCAAAAAGATGTTGTTCATACTCATCGCAGATTTTTTTTACATCTCCATATTTCACCTGCAATCCATTTTTTAAGAATAAAGCTTTGGTACATATTTTTTTTATACTTTCAATATCATGACTAACCAGAAGTAACGATGTTCCTTCATTAATCTGTTGTTCTATACGCCGTAAGCACTTTCGTTGAAAAGAGGCATCGCCTACTGCAAGAGCTTCATCAATAATGAGTATTTCTGGACGATAAGCTGTAGCAACAGAGAATGCTATACGCATTTGCATACCACTGGAGTATGTGCGCATCGGTTGATCAAAATATTCATCAATATCAGCAAATTTTTCAATATCAGGAATGGCATGTTTTATTTCATCAGCTGAAAATCCCATTAACCCTGCTGCATGGAATACATTTTGTCGGCCTGTGAGTTCAGGGTTAAATCCCATTCCTAGCTCAAGTATAGCGGCAATACGTCCATTAACTTGCACTTGGCCTTTGGTGGGCTGCAGAGTACCAGTAATCATTTTGAGTAGTGTACTTTTACCAGCACCATTTTGGCCAATTATTCCAACAGCTTCGCCAGAATTAATTTTAAAACTAATATTTTTTAGAACCCAATGCTCTTCACTGGGTTTAATCGGTGTACCAAACCAACTGGCAAATCGTTGCCACTCTGATTTGTATGTTCGGTACGCTTTACCGAGATTGTGAATGGTTAAAAGGCTCATAGGGCATCCACCATCTCCGCACTGGCGCGGCGGAATATAATAATACTTATAAAAGCTAAAAGCAGTCCAATAGCAGCAATAATGAGGACACCTTCCCACCCAGGGCTGTTGCCATAGACCAAAACTTGTTGGTAGGCATCGGTGAGCGGGTAAATTGGATTAATGTTTAACCAGTGGCGATAAGCATCAGGAATAATGCTTATCGGATACACAATGGGTGTAAACCAAAATAGCATTTGCATTACGTTAGGGACAACCTGCCCAATATCACGTAGAAAGACGTTCATTACTCCAAGGGTCAGACCAATGCCTAATGCGAGCACTACCACTGTAAGGGTGAGCGGTATAAGCCATAGCATTGCCATATTAAATTGGTGGCCAAGTAAGGCGAAAATCCCCAGCATGGCGATGAATAGCAAAATATTATTAAGCAGGCAGGATCCAACGACGATGGCTGGAAGAGTAATTCGCGGAAAGTTCATCTTTTTTATTAGGTTGCCATGATCGATGAAGAGGGTGAGGCAGCGGCTTATAATTTCACTAAGCAGGTTCCAGGCCAGCAGACCAGACATTAGGTAGATGGCGTAGGCGTATTGATTATCTATTCCTGGAAGCTTAGCTGCTAATATATTGGAGAGAATGAGCGCGTAAATGGCAACCTGTGTCAATGGGTTGATAATCATCCATAAACCACCCAGTTTGCTCCGAGCAAAATGGCTAACGAGCTCGTTGCGGATAGAGCTAAGGATGAACTGACGATATTTTATCAGGCTATGAAAGATGCCAAACATTTGTATGCCCTTAAAAAGTTATGGATTATAAGCTTTTGTCCTTATATATGGTATAGCTATTTGTGTAGTGTTAGTTGTGTCATTAGGGTTGATGAATTTTGTGTATTTGTAATATTATT
>JADFVK010000295.1 GCA_015222495.1 Pseudomonadota bacterium | reverse complement strand
GTGATTGATGATACTCAAGGTATGACAGACAAGGATACTGAGATATGCTTAAGCTTGCCTGCACATATCCCGTTAACGATTATTCACAATAAGATCGACCAAAGTGGTCATCAAACTATATTAGAAGAACAAAATGGCGACACGCATTTATACCTATCTGCGAAAACAGGTGATGGAATGGCGCTGCTGGAAAAGCATCTTTGCGATTCAGTAGGCTATCATCCACAAGACGAAGGCGTATTTATTGCTCGCCGTCGTCACTTAGACGCGCTTGAACGGACTCATGAGGCTATTGAAGCAGGATATAACTGTTTGACGGGTATGGGCGCAGGAGAGTTGCTTGCAGAGGAGCTGAGACAGGCTCAACATGCTTTAGGTGAAATCACAGGTACATTCACCAATGAAGACTTGTTAGATCAGATTTTTTCTAGCTTTTGTATTGGAAAGTAAACCACCCCAACACGCTTGCTAGGATGGTTTTAATTCTCTAGTTTATGGTGAAAATGACGAACCACAACCACAGGTTGTCGTTGCATTTGGGTTGCGAATAACAAACTGCGAACCTTCGATACCATCTGAATAATCAATTTCAGCACCGACAAGGTATTGGTAGCTAGTTGGGTCAATCAATAAGGTCACATCGCCATTTAAAACTTCAGTATCACCTTCTGATACTTCATCCTCAAATGTAAAACCGTATTGAAAACCTGAGCAACCACCGCCAGTAATAAATACGCGTAGTTTTAGGTTATCATCACCTTCTTCAATGATGAGTGCGCGGACTTTGTTTGCTGCCGCATCGGTAAAGTTAACTGGGCTAGGCATTTCACTCATGATAGTGACTCCAAAATAATAATTATAGTCTATTATCCAAGACTGAGTAATTTAGTCAAGATTAGAAGTCAATTTGACTACGGAAATGGAGTGTCTCGAAGTCATCACTTTGACCATCGACATCTGCGGAGGTGTAGTTAGCCATGAAGCGAATAGTAGGTGTTGCATACCAGTTTAAACCGACGGTGGTGATATCACCTTTATCGCCGAGGCCATTATCTTCTAAGTCAATATCTGAATAGCGCAGTCCGATTTCCCATGCACCATGTCCACCTTGGCCGACAACGCTTTTAGGTTTAATGCGACCAAAGCTACCTGATTTCACGCTGTATGGGCGTGATTCGCCGGTTAAGAAGTAGCTACCATAGACATACCATGTGTTTAGACTTTGATCGTCAATACCACTTGCGCCGTTGTAGTCGCGGTAAAAGTACTCAGCTTGTGCTGAAAATGAACCTAATACGGTTGCAGCTTCTACACCATAGGTATTGTAGTCTTGAAATGTATCTTTATGAGATTTAAAGATCTTCTTTGGAGTATGTACTTCAGGGCGCAGAGAAATTTGAGCTACATCTCCACCTGATGCCTCAAGCTCTTGATGATGAGCCGCCGCACCTATATGAAGTACTTTGCCTTTTTCATGGAGCGGGGCAAAGGTGGCGCGCAATCCATAACCATAGTCTTCATCTTGACTATAGTCTTCATCTTCATCTTGACCATCATTATCAATACCTTCTAAATGAACCATGCCTTTTAGAGACCAGTTTGAACCGTGACTAAGAGCACTTAAGCCATTCCTGCGACCGATTGTAAGTGCACTTTCTGCGGCACTACGCTCGATAAACGTAATGTATTTAGAGCTGGTAAATGTCTCTAAGCTGAAAGGTGCATCATGATGACCTAGGGTAAATGATGCGGGTTTCCAGCCATTATATTGTAGATAGGCATCTTTAATTGTGGTGGCATTACCTGCAAAATCTATATTTAATTTGTAGGCAAAGTCATTATAGGCGGTGCCAGCTACAAATAAGCGTGCACGACGAAACTCAGAGGCATTACCTGTATTACCTAAATCATCTTCATCCATAAGCGCATAGTCAACCATAATACGGCCGCCGACTTTCATCGTTGTTGTTTTGTCAGCGGATTTAATTTTTAAGTGATTACCCTTGAGGCTAACCGTTGTTGATTCTTTTTCTGTTGAGGCTACTTTCTTTTCTACATCCGCTAACTTTTGTGAAAGCTGGTCAAACTGTTGTTGATCAATCTTTGCAGCACTAACCAGTAATTGATAGTTTGCTTCGGTAATATCACCTTTATCACGTAATACTTTGAATAACGTTAGCATTGCGTCATTACCTGCTTGTGCTGGAATGGCTGTTGCACCTAAAAGTAGGCTACAGATTAAGAGGGATGATGTTTTTAGTTTCATAGGAGGCCTTCATTTTAAATATCTAATGTGTGGTTAAGTTTGTTTTTAATTATATCTTTTAATGCTACTTTAAACTGCTGAAATTGAAGCGGTAGTTTTTCAATCTGTTCTTTTGCTTCTTGGAGTTCTCCGGCTTTCGATTTACGCTCGATTAGTTGGCATGTTTCCATCATTGCGAGTGAGCCGAGATTTCCTATGCCGCCTTTTAGTCGGTGCCCTTCACTATTTAATGTATCTAAGTCATTATCTTTGCTGGCTTTAGCTAGAATGATTATGCTGTCTTCTGCCGACTCTAACATGGCTTCAACAAGTTCAATAAAGTCATTATCAAAGAGCTCAATTGTTTCATTAACACGCTCGATATCTAGAGTATCTGATTCGGTTTCTAGAATAGGTTCTTCAATATATAACCGTTCTATTTCAGGCTCTTTTTTTTCGTCTATAAATAGTTTTAGATTTTCGACATTAGGGGTTGAAAGATCTTTCTTTTCATCAATGGTTAAATTTTTAGGTAACCATTGACTTAACATCGCTTCCAGTTGAGACCATTTGAATGGCTTGGGAAGGTGACCATCCATATCATATTCTAAGCAACGTTTTTTATCTTCCTCCATTGCATTAGCTGTCATTGCGATAATTGGAGTACGTTGAGAAGTTTGCTGGTTTTCTTGCTGTCGTATTTGTTGTGTCGCTTGAAAACCATCCATTATAGGCATTTGCAAATCCATTAAGATTAAATCAATGCCACCTTGTTGCCAGCGGTCAATGGCTTCTTGACCATTTATTGCAGTCGTTACAGATACGCCCATTTTTTCTAATGTTGTCTTAGCAATGGTTAGATTTACATCATGATCATCAACAAGTAATACACGGCCATTCAAAGTAGTTGAGAGTGAATGCTCTTCTTCTTTTATCGAGCTAATGCTATTAGGGAAAAGAGTTTTTCTCATTACATTTTGTAACTGTGATTGACGGATAGGCTTGTCTAACCAGGCACTAAACCCTAATTTTGTAGCTTCACTATCAAGAATTCTGGATGAGCTTAATAAGATAAGTGGCATTTGGGCGAGGGTTTTATCTGTTTTTAATGTGTGAGCAAGTTGTTTTCCATCCATTTCTGGCATATGGAAATCAAGTAGAGCGAGGTCATAGATCTGGTTTTTATTTACAGCTATTTTGCAAAGAGATAGAGCCTCTTTTGCACTCTTAGCCGTATCGTGAGTAATTCCCCAGCTAGTTAGATAGCCGCTAAGAACATCAAGATTAGTCTGATTGTCATCAACAATTAGAATGTAGCTATCAGATAGCGATGTGAGTAAAGAGCTATTTTCTATATTAACAGTATTGGGCGTTTCAGCTTCTGTTAATGAGAGAGAAAAATGGAAGTTACTTCCTTTTCCTTCTTTACTGTCAACGGCGAGCTTGCCTCCCATTAGTGCCGTTAGACGTTGTGAAATGGTTAATCCAAGTCCAGTACCACCATACTTTCTAGTCGTTGAGCCATCTACTTGGGTAAAGGCGGTAAATAATTGGGCTAGCGCTTTTTCTGGAATGCCAATGCCTGTATCCATGACATTAAAGTTGAGCATATTTGTTTTAGTATTTAATGAGCAACGTAATACAACTTCACCAGTCTCTGTAAATTTAATGGCATTACCAATCAGGTTTATCAATACTTGACGCAAGCGAGTTGGATCGCCCATGACATAAACCGGTAATTTAGGATCGACATCACAAATCAACTCTATTTCTTTTGCATGAGCTCGCTCAGCAAGCAAGCTTGTACAATCTTCAACAAGTGTTGTCAGATTGAAGGCGATGTTTTCAACAGTGAGTTGTCCAGCTTCAATTTTAGAAAAATCAAGAATTTCATTAATAATATCAAGCAAATTATTAGCAGATTGGCTGGCAGTGGTTACAAAGCGTTTTTGATCATCTTGTAAAGGAGAACGAATTAATAATTCCAGCATACCAATAACGCCGTTCAT
>JADFVK010000006.1 GCA_015222495.1 Pseudomonadota bacterium | reverse complement strand
TGTGAGGCGCATTTATTGTCGCTTAAAGTTCTACAGTCGAGTAATAAAAGTGTTGCATATAATCTTGGAAATGGTGATGGCTTCTCGGTCAAAGAAGTAATTGATACTGCAAAACAGGTGACAGGACGAGAAATCCCCGTCGTGATTGCTGATCGTAGAGCTGGTGACCCTGCTCGATTGGTAGCGGATGCTAGATTAGCGAGAAAGGCTCTGAATTGGACTCCTGTTTTTGATTCACTTGAAACCATTATAAGGCATGCTTGGGAATGGGAAGAAAAGCTTGTTGTAATGAAGGGCTAAAAGGCCCTTTGACTCTTATTTTTGCCAACCACGCTCTTTAGTTATACCTAAAATCTAATGTTTTCATTGGTTATCTAAGAGATTTATTAATGTTAGGCTCGCTATGACCCACATGGGCCATACTTACATATTTCCAATCAATATATACTCATATAGCATTTATAAATACAAATTTAAGGCGTCTTGATAAAGCCACCAAATTAATATTTCCGGCTATCCTTTTATTTAAGATCAAATATAAATGCTTCAGTAAATAATAGATTATTTAAGTGATAGAAAAGTATTATGTGTGGAATAGCAGGAATATACGACTTTGAAAATGGTCGGGATATAGAACAGGAATGTCTGCAAGCGATGATTGAGCAATTAAATCATCGCGGTCCAGATGGTACAGGAATTAAAAGCTTTGATAATGTTGGCTTGGCTCATGCACGTTTAAGCATCATAGATTTAATCACCGGCGATCAGCCTATCCATAATGAAGATCAGTCTATCTGGACAGTTTTTAACGGTGAAATTTTCAATTTTATTGAACTTAGGGAATCGCTTGAAAACAAAGGACATATTTTCTCAACCCAATCAGATACAGAAGTCATTGTTCATTTGTATGAAGAGTATGGAGACGACTTCGTAAGTCAATTAAATGGACAGTTTGCCATTGCATTATATGATATTAAAAATAATCGTTTATTGTTAATTCGAGATCGCGTTGGGATTGCACCACTTTTTTATACCCAAAAAGATTCAGAACTTTTTTTCGCATCAGAAGTGAAATCGTTATTGGCTGCGACTAAAACCCCGCCAGAACTTAATCACAATGCACTGGATCAAATTTTTAGTTTCTGGGCACCAGTCAGTCCTCAGACTATGTTCAAAGATGTCTTCGAAGTATCACCAGGACAAATGCTCATTATTGAAAATGGCGAAGTAAAAAAATCCCGCTATTGGGACTGGGAGTTTCCACAGGATGAAAGTTATCTTACCGGTAGTGACGATGATTTAGCAGAAGAGCTTAAAGAATTACTTGTAGATGCCACGCGAGTTCGTCTGCGTTCTGATGTGCCGGTTGGTGCTTATCTTTCAGGTGGTCTTGATTCATCGACTATTGTTTCCTTAATTCATAATTATACTGATAATCCCTTAAGGACTTTTTCAATTGGTTTTGATGAAGCTAGTTTTGATGAAACCAATCATCAAAATACATTAATTAAAAAATTCAATACTAAACACAGTTATCTTAAATGTGCTAATTCAGATATCTCAGATGAGTTTGTAGACACTATATGGCATACAGAGTCACCAATACTCAGGACTGCTCCAGTGCCAATGAAGAAGCTGTCAGGGCTTGTAAAAGAAAACAATTATAAAGTAGTTTTGACCGGTGAAGGTGCAGATGAAGTTCTGGGTGGATACGACATTTTTAAAGAAGCAAAAATTCGCCAGTTTTGGGCAAAAAATCCCGACTCTAAATTCCGACCTGCTTTGTTAAAACGCTTATATCCCTATCTTGATATGTCACAAGGTGCCTATTTAAAAGCTTTCTTTGGACAAGGGCTCGATAAACCCGGGCATTTCAGTTTTTCTCATTTGACACGGTGGTCATCAACTTCCAAATGTAAAGAGTTTTTCTCAGAAGAAACAAAGCAAAAAATTAATACCAATGCCTTTGATGAGATGTCGAAAACGTTGCCAGAAGCATTTGATTCATGGCACTACTTTAACCAGGCACAGTATATTGAAGCCAAGTCTCTAATGGGAGGTTATTTACTTTGTTCACAGGGTGATCGAATGTTGATGACTAACTCAATCGAAGGTCGTTTTCCATTTTTAGATCATAGGTTGATAGAGTTTGCTAACAAACTTCATCCTAAAACAAAAATGCGAGTCTTGAATGAGAAATTTTTATTAAAAAAAGCCATGAAATCTGATTTGCCGGATAGTATTGTTGGTAGACATAAACAACCTTATAGGGCGCCTAATATTCCCGCTTTTTTTAATGAAAATACCAACACTTATGTCAGGGAACTGCTTTCTCCGAAAAAACTGGCTGAGTACGGTTATTTCGATGAAAAAAAAGTAGAACGGCTGGTTAAAAAAATAGAAAAAGGTCGTGCGATTGGGAATAAAGATAATATGGCGTTGGTTGGAATTTTGTCCACGCAAGTATGGCACTATCTTTTTGTAGAAAATTTTTATAATACTTTTTCATAATTTAAATGTCAGGAATATTACTATGAGTGTTGAAGATACAGTTAGAAATTATATCTTGGAAAATTACCTTTTTACTGATGATCAGTCAGAGTTAAAAAATGAAGACTCATTTTTAGATAAGGGAATTATTGATTCAACGGGAATTCTGGAAGTTATCTTTTTTCTGGAAGAAGAGTTTGCAATGAGTGTAGATGATGAAGAAATGATCCCGGAGAACCTGGATTCTGTTAATAATATTGTTAAATATATTAATTCTAAATCGTAAGTTGCTTATATGAATACTGGTAGCCAAACTTTACCTCAACGTCCACAAAGATTGTTGCGTGATGGATTGATTGCGTCGGTTGAACGTTATCCCGCTAAAGAAGCCGTTGTTGTGGAAGGTAAATCCTTTACCTATGCTGAACTATATGATGCATCTTCTCGACTGTCGAACGCCTTGATAGAGAGAGGTATTCAGCGAGGAGATAGAGTTGCGATCTATATGGATAATACATGGCCTTGTATTGTTTCCATTTATGCAATTTTATTATCTGGAGGTGTTTTTTTTACAATTAACCCCCAAACAAAAGCTGATAAATTGGAGTATATATTAAATAATAGTGAATCAAAGTTACTATTATCTGATTCCCATTTAGCAAAAGTATATTTGCAGGCTCTGATAAAAGCTCCCCTTGTAAAAAATGTAATTTTATCTGGTAAGAAACCTGATGATATTGAACTGAAAGATGTTTCAATTGAAAGTTTTGATGAGATTTT
>JADFVK010000294.1 GCA_015222495.1 Pseudomonadota bacterium | reverse complement strand
TCTAGCATTTCAACAGGATAGCCGGTTTTTTCATTGACAATTTCAAGCATTGTTTTTTGTATTAAAGGCTCATCAATAACAGACGAAGCTGAAATAGCAACTGTTTCTATAATAGCATCAGAGTCAATAGATGTTGCACCTGATTTTTCTTCAACATAATCGACAATTTCTTTTAAGGTTTGCATTTCAGCTAAATCATTTTGATCCAGCTCTGGCATTTCAGGAAATTTAGAAGTCATCGCACCAAGAATTTCAACTCGTTTAATCGAGTCAATTCCTAAATCCGCTTCCATATTCATATTCAGATCAAGCATCTCAACAGGATAGCCGGTCTTTTCATTGACAATTTCTAACATGCCTTGCTTTATTGCTGCTGAATCCAGGCCGCTTGGGACTGATGCTGTTGTGGGTGCAGCTACTGCGGCTATATTAGGTGTTGCACCTGATTTTTCTTCAACATAATCGACAATTTCTTTTAAGGTTTGCATTTCAGCCAGATCATTTTGATCCAGCTCAGGCATTTCAGGGAATTTAGAAGTCATTGCTCCGAGAATTTCAACACGCTTAATAGAGTCAATTCCTAAGTCCGCTTCCATATTCATATTAAGATCTAACATCTCAACTGGATAACCGGTCTTTTCATTAACAATTTCCAACATGCCCTGTTTAATGGCTTCTGAATTCAAACCACTTGCAACTGGTGCAGAAACAGCAGTAGCTACAGGTAAGACTGCATCGGCTTTCTCATCTACATAATCAACAATTTCTTTTAAAGTCTGCATTTCAGCTAGATCATTTTGATCAAGCTCAGGCATTTCAGGGAACTTAGCCGTCATCGCACCGAGAATTTCAACACGCTTAATAGAATCAATTCCTAAGTCCGCTTCCATATTCATATTAAGATCTAACATCTCAACAGGATAACCGGTCTTCTCATTAACGATTTCCAACATGCCTTTTTCAATAACTTTAGAATCTAAACCACTTGATACC
Source organism: Pseudomonadota bacterium (assembly GCA_015222495.1). GTDB lineage: Bacteria > Pseudomonadota > Gammaproteobacteria > GRL18 > GRL18 > GRL18. Next base: position 7,409 of record JADFVK010000294.1, on the reverse strand, counting down.
ATAGCTGGAGCAGAGACTGCTGCAGGAGCAACTTGTGTAGTAGCACCTGATTTTTGTTCAACATATTCAACAATTTCTAATAAGGTTTGCATCTCAGCCAGATCATTTTGATCAAGCTCTGGTAATTCAGGGAATTTAGCCGTCATTGCTCCTAAGATTTCAACTCGTTTAATAGAGTCAATCCCTAAATCTGCTTCCATATTCATATTGAGATCTAACATTTCAACAGGATAGCCGGTCTTCTCATTAACAATTTCCAGCATACCCTTTTCAATAACTTTTGAATCCAGGCTGTTTGCAGCAGGAGCAGCAATCTGTGCTGGGGCTGACGTAGTTACTGGAGCCATGCTCTTGGCTCTTTGATCAACATATTCAACAATTTCCAATAAAGTCTGTGTTTCAGCCAAATCATTTTGATCCAATTCTGGCAAATCCGGGAATTTAGCTGTCATTGCACCAAGAATTTCAACACGTTTAATAGAATCAATACCCAGATCAGCTTCCATATTCATATTCAAATCAAGCATCTCAATAGGATAGCCTGTTTTATCCTGAACAATTTCTAATAAACCCTTACGAATCGTTTCAGTATCTAATGCTGGTGTACTGACTTGAGCTACAACGGGCTGAACAATTGGTGCTGCAACTACTGCAGGTGCAATAGGTTTTACAATGTTTTTTGCAACGGGCTGAGCCACGGGTTTTGCAACTGCAGCTACAGGAGCAGGAGCAGGAGTAACATTTTGCACAGCAGAAGTTGCTGGAGCCGAATGATAAGTTAAATTAGTCTGTCCACTTAACATTTGTTGAGTAGCCTGATTAAACTCTATCTGACTTTGCAAATAACTTTCATGCACCTTAAGTGTCTGTTGCTGATAATCATGCATATCAGACAAACCATTAGTAATATTATCAGGTACTATAGAATTATCACTACCAAACTCATCAACCAGGTGATGCATCATATTAAAGAAACCCTGTGAATAATCCTTTTGACTCTCCAAATAAGTTTCATGTGCTTTTAAGGTAGCTGATTGTGATTGTAACCAGTCTGTTTGATCCATTGCCTGAACAGCAACAACTTGTGGTTGAGCAACGTCTTGTGCCGCAACCTGAGTAATAGGTGCAGGAGATTCTACAACAGCAGTGACTGTTTGAATCTGTTCCTGTTGAGGCAAGTTTAATTGAAAACCATCATTTAAAGCATCATCAAAGGCTTTCTTAGTCGCATCACTCACATAGTTCGCACCATTGAGCTTAATATTCATACCAGGTTTCTTAGCAAGCGGTTTTTCTACATCTTGCTGATAGATATCGTTAAGATTAATATCAACACCAGCCACTTTTAACTGCACCAATGCATCACGATATAATGTATCGCTATTTTTCTTAGGCGAATCATTTAAAGCAATAGCCATATGTGGTCTATCACCTAGAATTGCACCGACTAATTTGGTCAGTACATTTTTGGGACCAAATTCTACAAATATAGTTCCACCCTGATCGGCCATTTCTGTAATTTGTTGGGTAAATTGCACAGAACTGAGCATATTACGCTTAAAGCTGTCTTTAATTTTCTTCGCAGTTTCAGGATATTTCCTGGCAGTTACATTTGAGAATATAGTGGTATGAGGCTTGGTAAATTTCTGAGCTTCAATGGCATCAGAAAAAGGCTTATTGGCAAATTCAACTAAAGAGGAATGAAATGCAGCAGAAACTGGTAATGACACCACTCTGAAACCATCTGCTTTTAAGGCCGATTTTGCTTCTTCAATACCTTGTGTAGGTCCGGCTAAAACAACCTGCCCAGGTGAATTATGATTAGCAATATTCACTCCAGCAAAAGGTTTTAATTTATCTTCGACTTGTGAAGCATCACCCATAACTGCCAGCATACTACCCGCATCATAGCCTGCATCAGGTAATGTGCCCATTGCTAGACTACGAGCACGGGAAAGACTATAAAATCCTTCATCATCGATAGCTCCAGCGGCCCATAAAGCGGTTAATTCACCATAACTATGACCAGCAATCATATCAGCCTTGAAACCATTTTTCTGCATCATCTTAAATAAACCAGCACTCACAGCTCCAATTGAGGGCTGTATATATTGTGTCTGTTTTAACTTTTCTTCCTGAGCTTTTTTGATATTATCATCAAATGGATTTTCCGGATAAACTGCTCTGGCAATACTGGTATCCAAATCACCCAATAATTGCTGTCCCATCTGAGCAAAACTATCACTCATTGGTGGGAAATTAATGGTCAATTCCTTACACATATTCAGATATTGTGAACCCTGACCACTAAAGAGTGCCACAACTTTGGCATCATCAGCCATCGCTTTAGCACGATAATGAATTCCCTTAGGATGATCCCAGAGTTCTTTATCGGCTTGAGCATTTAACTGATCTATTGCTGTGGCTAAATAATCAACAACTTCTGTTTGGTTATTCGCAACAAAACCAAGGCGGGCATCAGTAGATGGAAGATTAGTATTATCCAAAGCCTGCACAAAATTATAAAATTCTAGGCCTGTGTCATCAGCATTTAATGCATTAAGCCAGTTTTGACATTCTTTAGCTAATGTCTGAGCACTATTAGCGTTGATAACAAATGAACGAGCGGTGCTATGTATACGCTTGGAGCTTTCTTCTGACTTTGAAATATACTCTTCCATGACAAAATGATAATTACTACCACCAAAACCAAATGAACTCACACCAGCACGACGAGGATTATCCGCCATATTGATCCAGGGACGAACATCGGTATTAAGGTAAAAAGATGACTCTTCAATCCCTAATTTTGGATTGGGCTTATCAATATTAATTGTTGGTGGTAAAACCTTATGATAAAGCGATAAAGCCGCCTTAATAAGACCTGCAGAGCCTGCAGCAGTTTTGGTATGACCTATCTGTGATTTTACACTACCCAGGGCAATATGTTGTTTTTCATGTCCATCTGTATCAAATGCTAATTTCAAACCATCAAACTCTGCAGCATCCCCTGCTTTCGTACCAGTCCCATGTGCTTCAAGCAAATCAATGCTGGCCTTATCAAAACCGGCATCATCATAGGCACGATCAATAGCCACTCTCTGACCCGATGCACGAGGTGCATAAATACTCTTGAAACGACCATCACTAGAGGTACCAACCCCTTTAATCACCGCATAAATACGGTCATTATCACGCTCAGCATCTTCTAAACGCTTGAGCATCACCATACCCACACCTTCACCAATCACAATACCATGTGAATCTTCATCAAAAGGCTTAGGCACTTCACCATCAGTAAATGCTGGAGTTTTACTGAAGTTTAGATACATAAAGGGTGAATTATCCGTATCAACACCACCAGTAATCATAGTATTGGCTTTATATTCCAATAAATCACTGATAGCCATTTTCATAGCAGCTAAGGAGCCGGCACAGGCCGCATCAACTACACAGTTTGTACCACCTAAATCAAAGCGATTGGCCACTCGACCGGCAATCACATTACCTAACATACCCGGAAAAGAATTTTCCACCCAGGGGATATAGGCTTTTTTCATTTTCTCAATTAAAATCTGAATATCATCTTCAGCCACACCACTACTTCTTAATACTTTTTCCCAAACCGGGCCCTGTAGTCGTGAAACCAATGGTGTAATGAGTTTTTGTCCACCGCCCACACCAAGAATAACTCCGGTATTTTCACGGTCAAAATTGCCATCCACATAACCACAATCTTTAAGCAGATCTCTGGCAACTACCAAAGATAATAATTGTGAAGAATCAGTGACTTCCAGAATATTGGGTGGCAAACCAAATTCCATAGGGTCAAAATCAATATCAGGGATAAAGCCACCGCGTTTACTATAGGACTTATCCGGTGTAGAAGGGTCAGCATCATACAAATCATTGATTTCCCAACGATCAGATGGGACATCGATGACACAGTCCATCTTGGCCATAATATTTTCCCAATACTCATTTAAGTCCTTTGACTCAGGGAAGAGTGATGCCATTCCAATAATAGCAATCGGGGTTTCTTGTAAGCGGGAAGCCATCTTCTTTTCTACAAGAACTTGGTCAATATTTGTATTTTCTGACATTATTTAGCCTGTTTTGACAAAATTAATAGAATATTTTCAAAGTGTTATAAAAGGTTCTTAATCTTAACACTTAACTATATAATAGTGCTGAACCTTATAAACGTAACTGTAAATTTTAACTTATCTATAAAGATAGTCAATTTTATTATGCAATTATGAAAACATTTGCATCTATTAATGACATCTTTAAAAAAATACAGGATAATAATAGACATAGTTAATGCCCATAAAAGTATATATTTTATCAACCTAAAACATCCCTGACTTATTAAAAACATGAAATCTAAAAAAAATAATTATTCCCGCCATCTATTGCCTGCAAGCATAAGTAAGAAAGCTTTTCTGGATGCTTTCAAACAACACTTTAGCATAAAGGAAACTGAAAATAGTTCTGATGAATTTACCTTATTAGATAGTTTTGAATGGGGGCTTTATTTTAATGGCTATATTGCCACTCATCAAGCTAAGCAACTGAATCTCTGTCAACAGGAAGATTTTCTTGATCCTGAGCTATCTCAGAGTATTGCTAATGTAAATATCAAAACCAGATTCTGGTGGGAGTTACCTGATTCAGATGAGACTAAAGAAACAAAAAATATTTTTAAAAAAATACTGGATCTTCGTGCATTAAGCCCCGTGTATAAGGGCATACTCAAGATACAACAATTTAGCCTGCAAAATGAAGATGGTAAGTTTTTAATTGATTGTCAGCTTATTTCTATAAATGCAATAGATAATCCTCGAACTTCAAAATTCAGACAAATCAAACTAACTCCGGTTATGGGCTATGAAAAAGAACACAAAATAGCCATTGAACTACTGAACAATCTCGGTGCATTTAAACCTCAGCTTGATCCTGTAAAAAGTTTATACAGTGCCCTGGGTATTATTCCTCAAGGTTTCTCAATTAAACCCAAACTTAATATCCCTGCAGACATGCCCTCCCGTTCTGCCATCAGTGTTATTATCTATACCATGCTTGAAAAGCAACGGTTGACTGAAAATGGAATTATTAAAGATATTGATACCGAATTTCTACATCATTTTAGAGTCGCTTTACGTATGGTCCGTGCGGCTGTCGCACAACTTAAAGTAGTTTTCCCGGAGCAGGATGTCATTATGCTCAAAGATCGCTTTGGAGCACTGGGTCGTAATACCAACCTGCTCAGAGATCTTGATGTTTTTATTATGGAAAAAGATTACTATCTGGGGCTGATTCCAAAATCACTTTCCAGTGGCTTATTACCCATGTTCGATGATTTTGAAAAGAATCGCATTAGCGAAGTTAAAAGAATTGCAAAATGGTTATCCAGTAAAGCCTATGAAAAAGAAATTACCGAACTTCAGTCCTTATTTAAAAACGGCTATTGTGCAATAGAAACCCAATGGAGTGAAGTGCCCTCCATTGAACTTGCAGTTAATAGAATTCAAAAGCGTTATAAGGTCATACAAAAATCAGCAGCTATCATTACAGCTGATACACCCGATCGTGATATCCATAGTATCCGCATTGATTGTAAAAAACTACGCTACTTGCTCTATTTCTTTGATGGACTATTTGACAGCAAACAGCAAAAAATAGCCGTTAATCATCTAAAGTCATTACAAGATAAATTAGGCTTATTTAATGATCTCACCGTACAGGGTGAATTCCTGGAAAACTACCTGGAAAAAATAGAACATAAAGAAAATAAAGACATTATGCTCATAGCAGCCCTCGGCGGACTTATATCCACTCTACATACCAAACAAGTAGAAGAACGAAAACGCTGTATTGAAGAACTAGCCATCTTTTCCAATGAACAAAACCGACAGATATTTAAAACAACCTTTGTAGTCTAATTAATCATTCTTTTACTTCCCCCTTCTTAAGAAGGGGGCATAGGAAAACTATTGTGTAAACAATCTAGTAAATTTAGGGGGGGTGGATCTTATGACTTTTAATTTATATTTTAAGGTCACATCCATCAAACCTTCTCAATCCCCAATCCCCTATGGGATAAGAAGCCAAATAACACGAGAAATAAATGAAAGTAGTAGCATCCTATAGCATCAAAGGCGGAGTTGGTAAAACAGCCGCATCCGTTAACCTGGCATATGCCGCAGCTAAAGCAGGCAATGAAACCTTACTAATTGATTTAGATCCCCAGGGAGCTTCCTCTTTTTATTTTCGTGTAGACACCCATAAAAAAGAAAAAAAAGGCTATTTTTTTACTAAAAAAAATAAACTCCTTAAACATATCAAAGGTTCAAACTATAAGGGACTGGATATCCTTCCTGCTAATCTTTCCTTTAGAAATTTCGATATCATGCTTAATGATATGAATAAGTCAAAAAAACGCCTGAAAGAAATTATTGGCCTACTAAAAGATGAGTACGATTTAATTATTTTAGACTGCCCCCCTAATATTAACCTATTATCAGAAAATATCTTTAATGCGGCTGATATGATCATTGTCCCGGTTATTCCCACCACCCTTTCTGAGCGAACCTTCGAACAATTACTCGAATTCTTTAAAAATAATCACTATGATAAGAAAAAAATCCGACCTTTCTTCTCCATGGCACAAAGTAATAATAAACTTCATAAACAAACCATCAAAGATATGGAGAGACGCTATCCAAAATTTTTAAAAAGCATCATTGGTTTCTCCACTGAAATTGAACGCATGGGAATCCATAGAGAACCTGTATTAGCCTATACAGCTAAGAACTGTAGTGCTCAAGCCTATCGAACACTATTTAATGAAATTGTTACAATACTGGCAAAAAATAAATAAAGGGTTTTCATCACTATGTTTGAAATTGGATCATTTCCTTACTTAATAAAAAAAGGAAAAATGTACATCATGTTGATTACAAATAAATCAGGAAAATTATGGATCTTACCTAAAGGACAACCTGAAGCTGAGTTAAAAGATGAACAAGTAGCCGAGCTGGAAACTATTGAAGAAGCAGGCGTTAAAGGAAAAGTTTTACATAAATCATTTCACTCTGATTTTAAAAGTGAAACAGGTGGATTACTAATAGTTTACCCCATATATATTGATAAAATTTTGGATAAATGGGCAGAAAGCTCTATAAGAAAGCGCCGCCTGGTTGAAGTTAAAGAGGCATTGAAACTCGTCACTCGCAAAGAACATCGTAAGGCTATCAAATATTTCACAACAAAAGAAACTTGTCAAAAGTTAAGTTCTAAATCTTAAAATTTTAACTCCCCTTTTTAAAGTAAGGGAATGACATAATTGTGATCTGAACAGGATTGAAAGTTCATAACAACCCTATTCTACTTATTTATAAAACCCC
>JADFVK010000293.1 GCA_015222495.1 Pseudomonadota bacterium | reverse complement strand
ATGTCACCTAAAACCTCAAATAACATTCTGGCAGAACGCCCGGTCACACGCTGAGCTCTTAAAGTATTTAATACATCCCAGGATTTTTCACCCAGTAATCGAATAATAATTTCACGATCGGAAAAGGAAGTATAATTGTAGGGGATTTCACGGATATTCTTTAGCATGGCTTATTGTAACAATTTAACCTAAATAAATCACCGGCATCGGAAAAAAGTTAATACTAATATATACAGGGCAAAAAAAAGGCCACTAAAAGTGGCCTTTTTTAAACAATGTTATTAAAAATTACTTAATAAATAACATTTCATGGTATTTAGCCAGAGGCCAAAGTTCATCAGCAACTTCTGTTTCCAGAGCATCAGCATGTGAACGAACTTCTTCCATTAGAGAAAGAAGTTCATTGGCACAATATTGCATATGTTCTTCAGTTGAAGCAAAATCTTCTTTTTCCATCGCTGTCGCAAGTTTTACAACAGCGACCATCATAGCATTAGTCTCTGCTGCAACACTGGCTGCAACTGAATTGTCCAATTCAAGACCCATTTCAGTTAAACCGGCACTGGCCATTGAAAGATCAGAAAGATAACGAGTTGCTGCCGGATAGATACTGGTTTTAGCCATATCAATCATTAGTTTCGCTTCTACTTCAATAGAAAGCACATACTGCTCAGCATAAACCTCATAACGACTTGCTAGTTCTATTGGAGATAAAACACCAGTGCTGGCAAATAATTCCTTAACAGAATCTTCCTCAAATGCAGGTAAAGCATCAGCCGTAGTAGGAATATTTTTCAAGCCACGCTCTTCAACTGCTGCTTTATGCCACTCACTTGAATAACCATCACCGCCAAATACTGCCTGACCATGCGCTTCCATTAATTCCTGCAGTACGCTAACAACAGCCTTAGTTTGATCACTTTCTTTAGCTAACTGAGTTTCCAGTTTTTCAGCAATCCATTCCAGTGAATCAGCAAGCATTGTATTCATCACAATTAAAGGACCAGAAACTGAATGAGCTGAACCAACTGCACGGAACTCAAAACGGTTACCGGTAAATGCAAATGGAGAAGTACGATTACGATCACCTGGATCGCGCTCGAAGTTCAGAATCTGAGAGAGTCCAAGATCCATCTCACCACCCACATCACTTGCAGTTAATTTACCATCTTTAATATCTTCAAATACTTTTTCTAATTGAGAACCAAGATAAACAGACAAAATTGCCGGAGGTGCTTCATTAGCGCCCAGACGGTGATCATTTCCGGCAGAAGCAACCACTGAACGTAGTAAGGGACCAAATTTATGTACACCACGAATCACTGCACCACAGAATAATAAGAAGTTAAGATTATCATGAGGTGTCTCGCCAGGATCCAGTAAATTACCCTGTGTACTATTACCTACTGACCAGTTTACGTGCTTGCCTGAACCATTGATACCGGCAAAAGGCTTCTCATGAAACAGACAAATAAAACCATGCTTTTTAGCCGTGCTTTTTAAGGTTGTCATTAATAATTGCTGATGATCGGCTGCCACATTAGCTGCTTCAAAATAAGGTGCAATTTCAAATTGTCCTGGAGCTACTTCATTGTGATGAGTTTTTGCTGGAATACCAAGCTTATAAAGCTGATCTTCAACATCCTGCATATACACCTGAACCCGCTCAGAGATTGCACCAAAATAGTGATCATCAAACTCTTGTCCCTTAGCAGAAGGCGCACCAAATAATGTACGACCGGCTAATAATAAATCAGGACGACTATTAGCAAAATTAGAATCAACCAGGAAGTATTCCTGCTCAGCACCACAGCTGGAATTTAATGGAGCAATATCATCTTCGCCCATTAATGAAAGCACTTTATTACCCGCTTTATTCATTGCATCATTAGAACGCAATAAAGGAATTTTCTTATCTAATGCTTCACCAGTCCATGACATAAAGACACTTGGGATCATCAAAGTAGAGCCATTTTCGGTGTGCTTAATATAAACAGGGCTGGTAGGATCCCATGCTGTATATCCACGCGCCGCATTAGTCATACGAATACTACCATTAGGGAATGAAGAACCGTCTGGCTCACCCTTAATTAACAGACTACCGGTAAATTCAGTAATTGCATTACCGCTGGAATCAGTAATAATAAAGCCATCATGTTTTTCAGCAGTCACATTTGTTAATGGGTAAAAAACATGAGAATAAAACTTAACGCCTTTACCTACTGCCCATTCTTTCATAGCAGCTGCAACAATATCAGCAGTAGCAGGATCAAGAGAGGCACCATTTTGTACAGTTTTCTTCATCTCTTTAAAAGCATTTTTAGAAAGTGACTCTTCCATTGTTGCCAGATTAAAGACATCGCATGCCCAGGTATCTTTCAATGACGCAGGCTTATCTACTTGTGTCGCTTCACGATTGGTAATTTGATATATTGCTTGAAGGCGTGATTCATTTCCACTCATTCTGTGTTCCTCAGGTTATACTACTTATTGATTTAATTATTGCTTATAAATTGTAAACTATGGACAGTAAATTATTCACTGCAAAAATTGTTAGCTGCAAAAAGAAGAGCAAAGATTATACCACCATTTATAAAATTAAGTAATTATAGCCTTATAGGCTTGCCTGAATTAAATTGAATGGTTAGAATTAAATAAATAAGCTTAAAAAATATTTTCTTGCACCAAAATGGTGCAATTTATAATAAAAAATCGCCAATATGATCCCTGTTCTTAAGCAAAAAATAGATGATAAGACTATTGCTGCGGACTTTAAACAGCCCATGGAACAAAATGACTATGCCAAAGTTATTGCTATTTCCAGTGGTAAGGGAGGAGTGGGTAAAAGTTTTTTAGCCACCAATCTGGCCATTGAATTTTCAACACAGGGTAATTCAGTCTGCTTATTTGATGCCGATACCAATATGGCAAATATTAATATCCTGCTGGGTATTACGCCATTACATACCCTACAGCATTTTTTTTCACAATCTCTGAGCATTGACGATATTATTATCAAGGGTACTGCAGGTATTGATATTATTGCCGGTGCATCCGGTATTAGCGACTTTATCCGCTTATCCCAGCCACAACAGCAAAAACTGGTATCCGGCTTAAATTCATTAGAAAAAAATTACCAGTATCTATTTATTGATACCGCAGCAGGTGTAGATGAAACCAATATCAGCCTAATTCTGGCTGCACCTTATTTAATCCTTACAATTACCGGTGAGCCCACTTCTTTAACCGATGCTTTTTCATTATTAAGGATTTTAAAGAAATACCACTTTAATCGTCCCGTTTTAGTTATTGTCAATATGGTAAACAATCGCTTAACTGCTCAAACTATCTATAAGCGTTTTAAAGATGCTGTAACTAAATACCTGCAGCTTAAATCCTATCTGGCAGGTTATGTACTAAAAGATGAAAACGTACCGCTGTCAATTTTACAGCAGCAGGCACTCATTTCTACTCAAGCTAAATCTCCTGCCAGTCAATGTATTAAGCGTATTTGTCAACGCCTTAGTAAGGTTTTTGAGCAGCGACAACACAAAAGTGCTTCCTTTAGTCATTATTTTTCTGATTTGGTTTTACCTGACGAGCTCTATATAAAAGAAAGTGAAGAAAAAACTGATAGTTGTCATGAACAAGAGTTTGTTCCGGCCAATGTCACTAATAATATTTCTACAATAAAACCCGTACAAAACTTCTCCCCAAATAATGCATTATTAAGAGCCAGCCATTTCGCACGTCTATTGGCTGAAAGAAATATATAAGTTCTCAATAAATCCATGCAAACCAATCATTGTCGACAATAACACAGAAAGCGTATACTTTATACATAACTTTCAGTATAATTCATTAAAACATGTCGACACATAAAGAATTTAATCTATGAGTATTGCTGAAAAAGTATTTGATTCACTCTGCCAGGCGATTGTTATGGGCGATATCGCTTCTGGAAGTAAAATCAGTGAACCGGAACTTGCAAAGTATTATAAAGTCAGCCGAGCATCACTAAGAGATGCTATTGGCAGGCTTGAGGCTTGTAATTTGGTGATTCGGCGCCCTAATGTGGGGGCCAGAGTCGTTTCACTATCAGATAAAGAATTACTCGAAATTTATACTGTACGTGAGGCTTT
>JADFVK010000292.1 GCA_015222495.1 Pseudomonadota bacterium | reverse complement strand
ATTGGGCCAAAGATGGCAGAGTAATAACTTGATAAACCTTTTTTGAGGACATTAGCATACGCCTTTTTATTTTAATTTAGCTAACAATTGATATAGATCAACCCTAATTTTAATAATTATCATTTATTGTTGTCAATAGGGAAATTCAGAAGAACTTCTTATCTTATTGAATTATAAGATAATTTAGTTTTTGACATAAGTCCCCTCTCCCTTTGGGAGAGTTAGGGTGAGGGGATTCTTGAACAATTTAAGTTATTGGGGTACTTGAAACTATCAAATTTATTGCTTTTTGCTTCCCCCTTTTTCAAAGGGGGATTGAGGGGGTTTTATAACTTAGGTAATATCAACAAGTTATATTCTTAAGAGCCAACCCCCTCAATCCCCCTTCTAAAGAAAGGGGAGGTTTAAAGCAGTTTTGCAAGTACCTCTTATTGATTAAAAAGTACGTCATCTTGTGGAGAACCAGAATAATAAATTATTTAGCCGTATAACTAAACTTTTGACCACTAACACTGGCCTCATACATCAAACCACCTTTTGCAACTGTAAACACCGCCATTCCCTTGTTGTAACCGTCACCGGCTGTCACCGCATTATTTTTTCCACCACTGGCGGTGGCAGAATTACCGGCAGTGTTAGCATTAGCAGACACACCTGCAGTAATTGCTACGGCCTGGGCTGTTGCACCAAATTCAAAGTTACCATTAGTGAATTCATTAAATGCACGCTTATCCTGGAAAAAAACAATTTGGCTATAAGCCTGAGCACCTAGTTGAAAGCCTATAGAGACCTGAGTCATACTGGACTCACCTGTATGTTTGTTTAAGGCATAAACCTGACCTTTTCCATAAGCACCACCAATTCCTATACCAGCTTTACCAATGGTTGGGAAAACTGCATAACCATAGCTTTTCTTAAAAAAAGTACCACTTTCCCCGGCATCACGAAAGACTTTAGTTGTATTAGCAACATCATTAGCAAAAACTGGCTGGTATAGACATAAAAAAGCAATGATAAGGACTGATAATAATTTTTGCATTAGATGCTCCGTTTATTGTTAGTTATAAAATACAAAAGAAGTGAAATATTAGCATATCTATTAGTGAATATCTAACAACAATTAATTGACTATAAGCATCTATTCACTTTATACTTTTCTTATGAAAATATCATTCATCACACGTTTCTATTTAGTTATTCTACTCGTCTCTTTCTTTATTTTAAATACCTCTTGTTCATCGATTATTTCATCCGCATCAAGAAAGATGGCTGATAATTTATCACAAACTATTCTAAATTCTGATGATCTTAAAACTGTTGCTGATGGGGCTCCTGCATATCTGCTTTTAATTGATAGCTTTTTATTGGACTCACCTGATAACAAAAACCTATTACAGTCTGCATCTACACTATATGGTGCGTATGCCAATGTTTTTGTTATCGATCCTTTACGTGCAAAAAAAATGAGTACAAAATCTTTTTCCTATGCAGAGCAAGCACTTTGTCTATCTGATCAAAATTTTTGTCATATACGAAAACTTAAATTTAAGCTATTTACTCCATTAATGCATGAAATTAATACTCAGAACCTGCATGACTGGTTAATTTTTGCTTCCGCCTGGGCTGCCTGGATCAAATCACATAGCGATAATATTTCAGCTATTATTGATTTACCAAAGGTTCAACTTATCATGGAGCGTATCAATACAATTGATGATAGCTATGAAAACGGTACTGTACAACTTTATTTAGGGGTATTAAAAACTTTAATTCCCCCTGCCTTGGGTGGAAAGCCAAATGAAGCTCAAAAGCACTTCAAACATGCCATTAATATATCTGATGGTAAAAATTTAATGTTCAAAGTTTTATATGCAAAAAAATATGCCCGCTTAGTTTTTAACCAGGAACTACATGATCAACTATTAAATGAAGTACTAAATGCAGATCCCTATCAAGCTGATCTGGTACTGATGAATATACTTGCACAGAAAAAAGCCAGTATTCTTTTAAATTCTTCCCCTGACTATTTTGAGTAGAGACTTCCCGATGAAAAAACTTTTATTGCTATTCCAGGCTGCTGCTCTTTTGTTATTTGTTACTATTTTCTTTAATACAGCTCAGGCAAAAACACTTAAAATTGCCACTCTATCACCTGAAGGTTCCGACTGGATGCAAAAAATGCGAGCCGGTGCTAAAGAAATCAAACAAAAAACATCCGGGCGTGTCAAATTTAAGTTTTATCCCGGTGGTGTAATGGGTGATGATTCTGCTGTTTTACGCAAGATTCGTATTGGTCAATTGAAAGGTGGTGCATTACCGGGTGGGAGTCTACTTAAGGCCAATCCCAATTATCAAATTTATAGTCTTTTATTAAGCTATAAAAATCAGGGAGAAATTGACTATGTTCGTCAGCACATAGATTCAGAAATAAAAAAAGGTTTTGAAAAAGGTGGTTTTGTAATCATTGGGATGGCTGAATCAGGTTTTGCCTATGCCATGTCATCTAAGCAAGCTATTAGTAATATTACACAATTACGTCAGCAAAAGGTATGGATTCCAACTAATGATATTAATTTTCAAAAAATACTTAAGTCATTTGGTGTAACGGCTATTCCTCTACCCTATGGTGACGTTCTTGCAGGCTTGCAAACCGGCCTGATTAATACAGTAGCCATGTCTCCTATTGGTGCTATAGCACTGCAATGGTATACACAAATAAACTATATTATAGATATGCCCTTACTTTATTCATTAGGTATCCTGACTATTGATAAGAAGTCGTTCAGTAAAATCAAACCAGCCGATCAAAAAATTATTATGGATGTTATGAATAAGGCATTCAAAAAAATTAATGCACAAAATAAAAAACATAATAAAGAATCTTTAGAAGTTCTTGCTGCCAATGGCATTGAATTTATCAAACCATCAGAAACTGAATTAAAAGAATGGCAGGAATATGCAGATAAAGCGAATCAAAAAATGGTAGACACTGGCACTTTAGATCCGAAGCTTGTGGAAAAAGTTAAAAAATTACTATCCGAATATCGTAGTTCTAAGCATAAATAATAGCTATGAAATTTTTTATTAACTTACATAAAAAATTATTACAGCTAGAACGTTTTCTTTTAGTTTCAGCTTTTCTCACCACTTTATTCATTGCAGTCTTACAGATTATTTTACGCAATATTTTTGATACAGGTATTATATGGGGTGATAGTTTTTTACGTATTTCTGTTTTATGGATTGGGATGCTGGGTGCTTTATATGCCAGTCGACAAAATAATCATATTAGTATCAACCTCGGGGTTAATTTTCTTCCAAAAAACTATTTCAGAATAATTAAATTTATAGTTCATTTTTTCACTGCTGTTATCTGTATGCTTGTTGCATGGTATGGACTTCATCTCGTTATTATGGAATATGAATATGCTGAAATGGCCTTTGCAAAAATACCTGTATGGTTATCTGTAGCCATTATTCCCATTGTTTTTTTCATTATGTCATCACGCTATTTTATATTTGCAATTTTAGAATTAAAAGGCAAATCAATTGCAAATGAAATAACAGGTGTAATAGCAGAAAACAAAAATTTTATTAAATCCAAGTCATCCTCATGATTCTTTTTGTTAGTATTTTTATTCTTTTGCTACTTGCCTGGTTTGGTGCTCCCTTATTTACATTGATTTTATCGGTATCTATCTTAGGTTTTATATCTCAGGAAATAGATTTAACAGTAATTCCCATTGAGCTTTATCGTTTAACCAACACACCATTACTCCTGGCTCTGCCCTTATTTACTTTCACCGGCTATATTATGAGTGAAAGTAATACCTCACAACGTCTGGTTAGATTATCCTCTGCATTTTTCGGCTGGTTACCTTCCGAATTAGTTTTAGTTACATTAATCACCAGTGCTTTATTTACGGCCTTTACAGGAGCAACCGGTGTGACTATTGTTGCTCTCGGTGCTTTACTCTACCCTGCTTTAACCCGGACGGGCTATACTGAAAAATTCAGCCTTGGATTAGTTACTACATCTGGTAGTTTGGGACTACTACTTCCCCCTTCACTACCACTAATACTCTATGTTGTCATAGTTCAACAGATGGACCTGGGACAATCCATTACAATTAAACAGGCATTTTTAGCAGGCATTTTGCCCACTTTACTGATGATAATGGTTTTATTTCTATGGAGTATCTGGCAAACCAGAAAACATCCATTAAATAAACAAACCCGCCAACACTCAAGAGTGAATGCTAAAGAATTATTTTCTGCAGTTAGTGATGCTATCTGGGAAATCCCCTTACCTTTTATTGTACTTGGAGGTATTTTTTCTGGTGTCTTTGCCGTATCTGAAGCAGCAGCTGTCACTGCACTTTATATTATGATTGTTGAAATTTTTATATATAAAGAAGTCAGTTTAAAAAAATTACCTGATATCATTATAGAATCCATGACCATGATTGGTGGGATTATCATGATTCTTGCCTGTGCATTGGCAATGACCAATTACCTGATAGATGCTGAGATTCCCATTATGTTATTCGACTGGATACAAAGTCATGTCGATAGTCAGATAACATTTCTGATTCTTTTAAACATCTTCTTACTAATCTTGGGAGCCATATTAGATATATTTTCCGCAATTGTCATTATGTCACCTTTAATCGTCCCGGTAGCTATGAGCTTTGGTATTCACCCGGTTCATCTGGGTATAATTTTTCTGGCTAATATGCAATTAGGTTATCTGACTCCTCCCGTAGGCATGAATTTATTTATCGCCAGTTATCGTTTTAAAAAGCCTATTACTGAGATTTATCAATCCACTATTGTTATGATGCTGCTATTATTGGCCTGTGTATTGATTATTACTTATGTCCCCTCACTAAGTCTCTTTTTTATAACATAAAAATACCCTTTATATATCAAGTTATGTAAGAAAATGTTACATACAAAAATTAATATATGCATTATAATATACTTAACATTAATCTAATAATTAAATTATAAATGCCTATAAAAGAAGTAAAAATCAGCATTGATAGATTAGAAGTTGGGATGTACGTTTCCCATCTCGATCGCCCGTGGATTAATACATCTTATCTCATGGAAGGTATTCTGATTCAAACTGATGAAGACATATCTAAATTAAAAAAACAATGCAGCTACGTCTATGTGGATTTAGAACAGGGGATTTCACCCAATGCACGCTACTGGGCTAGTGGCAATGAAAACGAAATGACCTTGAATGATAATAATTCATCGATATTTGATAATAATCCTGCCAATAATTTTGAGCATTATCGACAGTGCATCTATGAAACAACGACTGAACTCGAAGAAGAACTTAAAGTAGCCAAGGTGGCTTTTGATGATATTGCAGATAAAACCCGCAATGTTTTTGAGGATTTAAAAAACAATAAAAAGCTTGATATTGTCTCTCTTAAATTAGGGGTTAAATCAACCATTAATAGTATTATTAGAAATCCATCAGCAATGACTCTTTTGGTACAGTTAAGGAAATCAGATGATTATAGTTATTCACGTGCACTGGGTACCTCTGTCTGGTGCGCACAGTTTGGCCGTCATCTTGGATTGAGTAAGGAAGATATCACTCTTTTATCTCTCGGTGGTTTATTATTGGATGTCGGTAAATTAGAATTACCTGAAAAATTAATTAATAATTCATCCAAATATAGTCAAGAAGATTTGGATGCAACAAAATTTCATGTCTCCCTCGGTATGAAAATGTTAAAAAAAGCTACAAATGTCGAACGTCTACTATTAGAAATGGTCGCTACCCACCATGAACGTGCTGATGGTTCTGGTTATCAACTGGGGCTCATTAATGATAAAATTCCACTTTTTGGTCGTATAGCCGGTATAGTAGACAGCTATGATGCCATGACCTCAAAAAAACTCCATACTAGTGGTCTGTTTACACCACACGAAGCAATGAATGAACTTTATAAAATGCGTGGAATTCAATTTCAGGCAGAATTAGTAGAACAATTTATCCAGACAGTTGGACTCTATCCAACAGGTTCATTAGTTGAGTTAAACACTGGTGAGGTTGGCGTCATTACAGAAATTAATGACCTTAAACGCTTGCATCCAACCATCATGTTGTTATTAGAAGCCAATAAACAACCTTATGATGAGTTTGCTATTGTTAATCTTTCAGAGGTCGAAGGTATGAAGGTAGCAAAAGGTTTAGAATCAGGTGCATATGGAATAAAAATGAAAGAATTATTCATTTAACAGCTAAATTTAATAGTTCTACATTAAACCATTACAGAATTATACGGTATTACTCTTCCAAGCCAGCAAATGTTTCCAGCCAGTCCCCAAATTCTTTTTCCGGCATTGCTTTACTCATATAATAACCCTGTCCCACATCACACCCCATAGTACCTAAGCGCTCAAAAGTTGCCTTATCCTCGATTCCTTCGGCCACAATTTTGAGGTTAAAATTATGCCCCAACTGCACCATCAAATGAATAAGCTTAGCATTTGCCTCATCCTTATTTAAATCAAAAACAAATGATTGATCAATCTTTAATTCATCAATAGGAAGGAGCTTAAAATAAGCCAGAGAGGAATACCCCGTACCAAAGTCGTCTATTGAAATTTGCACGCCCATTGACTGCAGATCTCTTAATATTTGAAAACACTTTTCAGTATCATCAACAAAAGAGCGTTCAAGAATCTCCAGAACAAGAGTAATATTTTCATCTCCCCATAAATTCATCGCATTATGCACAAAGTCTTTCAAATCAAGTTTTATAATCAGATCAGGTGGAATATTGACAGAAACTGAAAGCGGTCCCCATTTTTTTGTCCATCGTGAACTATGTCGTAAAACACTATTAATAATCCAACCGGTTAGTGGTTTAATATGACCAGTTTTTTCAATAATAGGCACAAAAATATCTGGTGAAACAAACTGACCTCTGCGCTTCCAGCGTAAAAGCGCCTCAGCACCAACTGGTTTTTTAGTTGTTAAAGAAAATTTAGGTTGATAATAAATTTTAAATTGACGATTTTGAAATGCTTCTTCAATGTCTAACTCAATATCCCAATGCTCTGATAACTCATCATCATTAACAGATATTGCAGCACCAATGCTTTTATCATGTTTTCGAGCTATGCTAAGGGCTTCTTCTGCTTCTCTAAGCAGGCCTGTTGCTCTTGATGCATGCAAGGGACATAAAGCAATACCAATAGTTGCATCTATTGATATCTTATAGTCTTTAATTTGAAAATGAACATCAAGTAGACGTAATATTTTCTGGGCAGCTAAGGTTGCATGCCCTGTATTCATGATATTAACTAATATTAGTGCAAAACGATTATCACCAATACGGGCAACGTAATCCTGAGATCTTTTGGCATTAAATAATAGTTGAGCAAAAGATTTTAAAACATAATCCCCTATAGAATAATCATATTGTTTATTAATATGACTAAAATGATTGATATCAATCACCAATAGGGCCAATTTTGTTTTGTGATCGTGAACCGTAACAATATGTTTAGCCAATACTGTAAAAAAAGTTTCACGATCATAGACTTTAGTAAGTTTATCTTCCATATATTATAGTTCTATGAACATTCTACAATGATTGATTTAAGAGCCTGAATAGGATTATCAGCAGCAGTAATCGGACGACCAATCACAAGATAATCTGAGCCTGCAGATAAAGCCTGGGCCGGTGTCATAATACGTTGCTGATCGCCAGTATCTGAACCTACTGGCCTAACACCAGGCGTCACAAGAATAAAATCTTTGCTAACTTCCTGTTTTAAAGTTTGTACTTCCAGTGGTGAGCAAACAACGCCATCTAAGCCTGATTCTTTTGCTAACTTTGCTAAACGTAATACTTGTTCAGCTGGCTCAATATCTAAACCAATTTCTGCTATATCACTACGAGAAAGACTGGTTAGTATTGTCACACCAATAAGCAAAGGCTTATGTGATGACTGTTCAATAGCTTCGCGAGCAGCCATCATCATATTCCGACCACCAGAGGCATGCACATTCACCATCCAAACCCCCATATCAGCAGCAGCCTGACACGCAGCTGCAACAGTATTAGGAATATCATGGAATTTTAAATCAAGAAATACATCAAAGCCTTTATGAATTAATTTTTCAACTAATCCCGGACCACAACGAACAAATAATTCCTTCCCCACTTTCAAGCGGCAAAGTGATGGTTCAAGCTGATCAACTAAAGCCATAGTTGAGACTTCATCTTTATAATCAAGAGCAATAATAATCTTAGAATTCATTTAACAATCCAGGTTGTCGTTCGAAAAATGGTGTT
>JADFVK010000291.1 GCA_015222495.1 Pseudomonadota bacterium | reverse complement strand
GGGTATTTGTAAAACTTTACCTAAATAGAGTGTATTACTTTTTAATTTATTAGCTCTTTTTATCGCCGCAACACTGACACGATAGCGTCTGGAAATACCACTGAGGGTATCACCACGAGCCACTTTATGTTTTTTAGCATTTTTCCCTGCAATCGTATTTTGCCAAGGTTGAATCTCAATATCTTTTGCATAAACAGTTCCTGGCGTAGGATATTGTTTAAAATAACTATTCACACCATTAAATATAGCCTGAGCCAGCTTTTTTTGATAAGAAGATGTGCGCAGTAATTTTTCTTCTCTGGGATTAGAAATAAAACCGGTTTCTACCAGGATTGATGGAATATCAGGGGATTTCAATACCACAAAACCTGCTCGTTCTACACCGGGCTTATGCGTTTTAGCAACTTTTTTAATACCTCTAAGCACTCTTGAAGCCACACTGGTACTGGCTTCAATAGTAGCTGTTTGAGATAGGTCCAGAAGCATTTTTGCCAGCATATCATCCTTATCATCAAGGCTGACACCACCGGCTAAATCCGCATCATTTTCTTTTTTCGCTAGCCATTTAGCTGCCTCACTGGAAGCACCTCTGGAAGATAGAATAAAAACTGAAGCTCCTTTTGCCTTGGGATTTTTAAAAGCATCGGCATGAATAGAAATAAACACATCGGCATTTAACTGACGGGCTTTTTTAGTACGCCCTCTTAAACTAATATAATAATCCCCATTACGGATTAATTTTGCTTTCATTCCAGGTGTTTTATTGACAATATCTCTGAGTTTTCTTGCTATAGCCAGAACTACCTTTTTTTCCTTAGTCCCTTTAGGACCCGTAGCTCCTGGATCATCACCACCATGACCTGCATCAATAGCAACAATTAAATCACGTTTTTTACTGGAATTCACACTCTTAATTATTTTGGGCGGGGCTGTCTTGGAACGAGCAACTATTTTTTCCAGGTCAATAACTAAGCGATAGCCATATTTTGAATTAGGTTTTAGTAAAAAACTTTTTGGTTTAATGTTTTCTCTTAAATCAAGCACCAGACGTAATTTATTATTTTTCTTTTTAGCAGTACGCAGGGTTTTAATTGCCCCCTTTTTATAACTTACCTGTGTTTTTTTAGTCGCAAGTTGGACCTGATCGATATCAATGATTACTCGTTCAGGTTTATCTGTTTTAGTGAGAATATAAGAGACTTTTTTGGAGAGATCGAGCACCAGACGAGTAGAGTCAGGTGATGCCCACATACGAAAGCCTTTCACCTGTGCCACACCGGCCAAAGCAAGTTCTGACAGCAATAATAGAGCCACCATAGCTATGATAAATTGCTTAACAATTGTCATTTTGAATAATGATAATTTCATATTCTTCTTTTACATTCATTCAAGCTAGAAAACGCAGTTAACATCGCACCCCAAGAGTACTTCCTTCGGGCGTTATGAAACAGTCAAGAGTGCTGTAGATTAAGGGTTTTCCTGAATATTTTGGCTTTATTCGTAGTCATTCTACGGGTGAAGCCAAAATATTTAGAAAATCCTTAAGGTGCAGTGCTATTGGCTGTTGTAATAGATTTTAACTACATTTTTTAGGTTCCAAGTAAAGAAATTAATTTCCGGGCTTTCTTAGATTGAGAAATTAATTCTAATTGCCTGAAATTTTTTTTATAATTAATTTCAATAATCAAATCTGCATCAGGCAAAATACCCATCCCTTTATCCGGCCACTCAATCAAGGCAATAGACTGCCCATCTAAATAGTCACGAATTCCCATGTATTCTAACTCTTCAGGATCTTCCAGACGATATAGATCAAAATGGTATACTTTTACTGAAGCAGCTCTCTGATTATTCAGTTTAAGACCATCTTCTAAGCCATTGTAATTAAATAACTTAATATTATCAAGTGAATATGGCTCTACAATAGTAAATGTCGGGCTTTTTA
Source organism: Pseudomonadota bacterium (assembly GCA_015222495.1). Classification (GTDB taxonomy): domain Bacteria; phylum Pseudomonadota; class Gammaproteobacteria; order GRL18; family GRL18; genus GRL18. The sequence goes on along the minus strand of JADFVK010000291.1, from coordinate 424 downwards.
CTGCTCCCTGATGATTAAATCCACGCAGAAAACCACGTACCAAAGTGGTTTTTCCAGCCCCTAAATCACCTTGTAGATAAACCACCATTCCCTCAAAAGCCAAAGCTGCCAGTTTTTCACCTAGCTCTAACATAGCTTCTTCATTTATAATATCTAATTGCATGTGATGTACTTTCAGCCCTTAACTCTATAAAAACCCTATTATATATTGAATGAAACAAGAAAATAACACCTCTAACCCATTAGAACCAATATCTTCACAGCAACTAGAAGAGCTGGTCATACAGATTAAACAATGGGGCAAGCAACTGGGTTTTCAGGCCGTGGGGATAAGCGATACAAATTTAAGCATTGCTGAACAGCATTTTAATCACTGGATAGATAAGAAAATGCATGGTGATATGGAATATATGTCTCGCCATGG
>JADFVK010000290.1 GCA_015222495.1 Pseudomonadota bacterium | reverse complement strand
GATAAAAGCTGTGTTGAATGTCATTACAATATCGTGCATCGTAAAATCCCTGACGAGAAGGTCTTTAAACAGGATAAATGGAATGCCATGATAGAAGAAGAGTTTGGACTGGAAAAAGGTTCCGCAAGTAAACTATTGGGACATTAACAAGCTTAAGCTATCGGCTTGAGTTTGTTAAAATAATTTATAACTTAAATAATTGAGAAACTATTATGTTATTATCACTAGGCTGTGAAACAATGCGAGAAGGTGTTGTTGCCACGATACTATTCTTTGTTACAGGGATACTGCTGGTTCTTGCCGGGGCCAATATTATGCCTGCACTATGGCATTTAAATCATATTGTTGTTTTCGTTGGTTTTCTGTTATTATTGCTTGCCCCAATAATATTGGTATCTACCTTTTTGCTTACAGTTTTACCTGACAAGAAGCTAAAGAAAAAAATGGACGAATGCGATCACTAGGCTGTAAAACAATAAAAGATGGAATTACAACTGCTATTATTTTTTTTATAACGGGTAGTTGTTTACTTATCACAGGCTTATGGATCATGCCTGATGTATTATATTTCCCTCAAATCATAATTCTGACAGCTTCACTGGTTTTATTAATGACTCCAGTGATATTGTTGGCTACCTACCTGAAAAACAACCATAATCCTTCAAACTAAACTCCATTAGGATGATATAAGCCTTCAGCAAAAAAAATTATATTAGAGAACAACGATTAAGTGTATAATCTTTAAACTTCTTAAGACATAGTTGCCAAGGATTGTTAAATGAATAAAACCATTATTGTGTTATTAATCAGCGCACTTCTCATCACATTCTCATTCCCTTGTTTTGCCCAAACAGAAGAAACAACAAATGAAGAAAAAGTAAAGCCTGACGATGATAAGGTCGATCCTCTGGAAAATGTTGATATTAATATTATCAAACGTGATGACAGGACCATTGAAACTCATAGTGTTAACGGTATCGTTTATAAAGTAAAAGTTACACCTGATACAGGACCTGCTTATTATCTTTATGATACTGATGGTAATGGCTCCTTTGATAGACGCTCCGATCGTGATATTAAAAAATCTACTGTCCAGCAATGGAAAATTTTTCAATGGTAAGGCTTTAATGTCCTTAACTCAACACAGCATCAAAATAGCACAATCCCTGGAAAAAATTACCGTTTGGAGTGGTCAATTAATTGCCTGGCTGACCTTAGCCATGGTATTGACTACTTTTTCTATTGTTATTCTAAGATATGGATTTTCAACTGGCTGGATTGCCATGCAGGAATCTGTCGTTTATATGCATGCCCTGGTTTTTTTAATTGGTATTCCTTATACGCTGAAGTATGACGGTCATGTGCGTGTCGATATTTTCTACTCTAAAATGTCTCGCCGAAACAAAGCCTGGATAAACCTACTCGGCACAGTTTTTTTATTATTCCCAGTTACAATTTTTATTGCATGGAGTAGTTGGGACTTTGTCACCGCTTCCTGGGCGATGGGAGAAGAATCCGGTGAAGCAGGCGGATTACCAGGGGTCTACCTGCTAAAATCCTCTATTTTAATCATGACTCTCTTGTTATTAATACAGGGGATCAGCCAGCTTTTATTAAATCTCAACTATCTAACCAGCTCACCAGATAAACAAGAGGAAATATAGTGGAAACTATAATGCCTCTATTATTATTTTTAGCCATTTGTCTGGTACTATTAATTGGCTACCCCGTTGCACTCTCTTTAGGTGGAACCGCTCTAATCTTCGCCACTATCGGTCTGATGACTGATACCTTCGATGCCACATTCTTATACGCCTTACCTAATCGTATTTATGGCATTATGACCAACCAGACGCTTATTGCCGTACCCTTATTTGTTTTCATGGGAGTGATGCTGGAACGCTCTAAAGTAGCAGAAGAATTACTAGGTACCATGGCAGATCTATTCGGTACATTAAAAAGCGGCTTGGGTATTTCAGTCATTCTCGTGGGTATGTTATTAGCGGCCAGCACTGGAATTGTCGGTGCAACTGTCGTTACTATGGGCTTACTTTCACTACCCATAATGTTAAAAAGAGGCTACCATCCCAGCATTGCCACCGGCACTATTTGTGCCGCCGGTACTTTAGGGCAAATTATCCCTCCTTCCATTATCTTAATTTTACTGGGTGATGTACTCTCATCAGCCTATCAGCAAGCACAACTCAATATGGGGATCTTTGCCCCGGAAACTTTATCCGTTGGAGATTTATTTGTCGGTGCATTAATTCCAGGATTATTATTAGTGCTCTGTTACATTTTATACCTATTATTTGTCGGCTATACTCGCCCAGATCTAATTCCAGAACAACTAAAAACAGATAATAATCACACACAATCAATTTTTGTACGAGCAATCCATGCTCTGCTGCCACCCTTATTATTAATGCTTTCTGTATTAGGCTCTATTCTTACAGGAGCAGCAACTCCCACAGAAGCAGCTGCTGTCGGTGCTGTCGGTGCAACTATTTTAGCTCTATTTAAAAAACAACTCTCTTTCTCAGTGCTTAAAGAAGTCATACAATCCACCACTCAAGTTACTAGTATGATATTTTTTATTTTTATTGGTGCCGCTATGTTTTCTCTTGTTTTTAGAGGTTTTGGCGGGGATGAATTAATTGAAGGATTTCTAACCGGTGTTGCAGAAAATGATCCTGATAATATGTTCTCAGGAATTTTTCCAGAAGGTGTTTTTGGCCCCCTACTCATTGTAATGCTAGTGATGTTTATACTCGGATTTGTTCTGGACTTTATAGAAATCACCTTCGTCGTAGTCCCAATAATTGCCCCCGTACTACTAACGCTAGGAGTAGATCCAGTCTGGTTGGGAATTATGATCGCAATCAACCTTCAAACATCATTTCTAACGCCACCGTTTGGCTTTGCATTATTTTACTTAAGAGGTGTAGCACCTGATAGTGTTAAAACCATAGATATTTATAAAGG
>JADFVK010000289.1 GCA_015222495.1 Pseudomonadota bacterium | reverse complement strand
GCTGGACTACTTGCTAGAATCAGGAGTATTACCAACAGGGTGATTGTAAAGTGCTCACGCATAAGGGAAATATCGTCGGTTTAGCCCAAATGTTTAGGAAACCTCTGGTTTATTCTGGATGAAATAGGCACTCACCCACGGCTGCCACTAAAGTCACTGCGTCATGCCAGAACTTGGTCCGGCATCCAGTAAGTTGTTGAAAAAATAATTAGAGTCAGAGAAAAATTAATTCTTCTACAAATCTAACAAATGGTGCACTTTGGACTTGAATCCACCGATATTACACAGCTTAAAGGGCTCTGACCCCTTTAGCCCGTAGCGCCCTGAGCGTTGTTGATAAAAAACGTGAGAAAGTGCTCTTGGAGTGCTCTCTGACCAGGTTTTTTCTAATTAAGTCGAGTCTGACCCTATTTATTCGTTAAATTACAAATTCCGTCGAAATTCAGAAGCGGTCTGACGCATTTTTTTCAATCGAGACTGTCCCTATTTATTCCTAATAAAACGGATGATTTATATGTTTTGTTTTCGCCAGTTATCAATTGCTGCATCCAACCTTCCCCCTGCGACGTCGGCATGCCAAACACTCCAAAAGTCTACTGTTCCGCTATTAGGTTTATTATTAGGTTCACCTACTCTTATTCGGCTTGGGAGTAAGCTCGCATCACCAACAATCAATGCCTCTCCAGTATCAAGGGTCGGCAAAATATCACTAAACCCACCCAGGGAATCCGGAAGAAGCTTTTTAATTACAGACTGATCATCCGCATTAGTTAGTCTCATTGCGACAAAATTACTGCACTGACTGAGTATTGTTTTATTGACTTCAGATGGTCGCTGACTAATTACAACAAGAGATGTTCCGTACTTTCTGCCTTCCTTCGCAATCCGTTCGAATATCTGTATCGAAATATCATCTGTTGCATCAGCCATGCTTCTTGTAGGAAGGTAGAGGTGAGCTTCATCGCAAAACAATGCTACGGGATGACGTAAATCAATAGGCGTCCATTGCTGAATCGAAAATGCAACACGAGCAACTAGACTAACAATAAGTGGTAAAATATCGGATGGCACTTCTGAAAAGTTAATAACTTTCACACCACCGCCACCACGCTCCTCAGAACTTCCAAATAACGCGGCTGAAAATCTGTTTAACCAATCAAACTGTAGCGCATCTTCTCCACCTTGAAACAAGAAACCAAGCCGTCTATCAGACAACTTATTTTCTAAACGGGAAATCATTCTACTTAGTTTCCCGTGAAATTCACCTTGCTTCTCAGTTCCAGCTCTTGCGCCAGGAACCATTTCCACATTGATTTCATTTAACTTAGTAAGTAAATCTTCAATTATGAATGGAACAGGACTATCTATAGTAAAATTGTCGAGAAGTTGAGTCTGTTTTTTATCAGTTAGGTATTTTCTTTTTGTGTTATTCACTTCTCTAGCCATAATCATGGCCTGATTAGGAGCATTTTGATCGCTGCGATCCACAAACAATGAAACCAATGCCTCATAGGACAAAAGCCAATATGGTAAATAGACAATACCATTTTTCAGTGTTCTGGCCGCTTCTATATCAGAGGGGCCAGCAATCTTATAGTGACTAATACCATCGCCTGATAGCGGCTCATACTCACCATGGAGGTCTAATATAATTGCGTTGGCATTCCTCAATTCTGCAACCTGCTCTATTATCTTTGCTGTAGTCCATGACTTACCTGAACCAGTACTTCCGCCAATAAAAGCATGTCGCTGAAAGAATTTATTGCCATTTAGATATGCATCGGCCGCATCATCAAGTGTATATTTACCAATAACAAGAGCGTTGTCCCCATCAACCGAATGCGATATTACTTGCATAAAACGTGTAAGATTTTCGCCTTCTAATGCAAAGCAGTTAGCATCTATCTCTGGCACACTTTCCAGCGTTCTACGAAAAACATTTTCCTGGGTGCCGACCTTATCAAGCAGTGTCCCTACTAGGGAAATTTTGCATACATTATATTCACCTTGCTCACCAGTTTTCTCATCAACTTCAACAGTCTTTTTTCTGATAACTTGTGTTATCAAACCAATTAAGTGTTGGCCTGCTTTACTACTCTGAAGTATTGCCAAACGGTTAACCTGTAATCTCTTCAAACACTCAATATCAACAACATCAACAATAACTGTTGCTGTATCGACCGATGCAACTTGACCGAGCGCATCATCATCCTTGTAGGTAAATATTGTCATAACAATCCTTTTACATTATTAATTGTAAGAAACCTGGAAGCGACCAGTAATCGCCATCTAATTCAACTGGAGATTTATGTTCTGATGAGTAAACCATTGTCTTGTTATCAGCAGACCCCTTATATAAAGCAACATACGAGGTAACACCCCGATTAAAAAGAAACTCCTGGGCAGAATCAGATAAACTTCTACTTATCACAATTATTCCAGCACCTTCTCTAACACATTTATTTACTAGCTTTTCCTGTATGTGTATATCGTTAAACCCATAACCAACGCATAGATATGATTTAGCATGTGTCAATGCCATATCAGCACTAGCAATTATTGTTCTAAATGGTTCCCTATTCGTTTTCTCATATTTATCATTACCAGGCGTCACTATTAGTGGCGTCAAATTTTCTGGGAACTTTTCAACATTTGTTAGAGCAACATTGAGCCCATTATCGCCCTTAAACCAATCTAAAGACCCATGCACCTTCCATATATTGACAGTTCGTTTTGCATCTAAAGCATCTGTCCCAATCTCCACCCTTCTATAACCATGAGTAAAACCTGTGTAGTGATGTAGAGCTTCCTGCTCACATGCATATTCTACGAGTCGATCATAGTTTGTTGTTATTACATCAAGTTTTGACTGAGTACTATCAAACATATGACCAAGAAGTTTGCCGAGCGCATAATAATCCGGTTTCAATAATGATTCATAAAAAACGCCTAGGTCTTCAGGGTTGATCAAATCCCATGTGCTTATGATTACACGTCTCGTTAGTTCTTCAGACAATCGGTTATTTTGAAGACTTGTTTCCAAATCTACGCCGTTTGAGAGATCAGTGGTAAAACTACTCCATTGTTCCTGCTCAGCATCAGGTCTGTCAGTCGAATCGATTGAAGCGACCAAATGCATAGCTAGCGATTTCATCCCTGAAATGCCAAAAGCAGCTGATGCGCCGCATCCAAGTACAATCACAGGCATTTCTTTGTAATAACTTTGTACTTGCTTAGCAATTTCGTCCATGTCACTCCCTGGCATATTAATTTCTTTCTGACCCTAATTTTCGTAAATTGCATTATTAATAGGGGTCAGACTCGACTTCTTCATAGAAATTAAGACCACCCTCCCAACCCCCATCCTCTCACAATCAACCCTTATTTGTTGTAGGCGAATTCCTACAAATCGTTAGTTTCTGGAGGTTTTTAGGCGACATGCCCGGTATCACGGTAGTCAAAAGCTTTGAACAGGTAAGAATGCTGTAATCACTTATTTATACTCAACCGCGGCCGATAGTATTTCAAATAGTGGGTGATTATCAGCTTAATAAGCAAATACTAATAAACCATTC